>JAFCFG010000004.1 GCA_017608725.1 Candidatus Iainarchaeum sp. | reverse complement strand
GACCCTCTTGCTGTTATTCCAAGCATTTTGATTTCACAGGCACTTGGAGGCATGTTTGCTTCGCTTTTCCACCAGAGATTCAAAAACGTAGACTTCAATCTATGTGAAACCAACAGGCAGAAAATAAAAGAAAGCCTAAAGAAAAAAGGGTATTTCACTACCTTCAAAGAAACAACACCCAAAGACCTAAAGATTGTCTGTGTAGTGACCGCTTTGGGTGTGGTGGCAACAATTATTGCAGTAATGCTTGCAATTAGCATTCCAAAGTGGGTGCTTAAAGCGTATATTGGTTTGCTTGTAATCGCAATTGGAATCGCTTTGCTGAGCAAGTTGAAGTTTTCTTTCAGTTGGAGGAAACTGGTTGCTGTTGGAATATTAAGTTCTTTCAATAAAGGGCTGAGTGGCGGGGGCTATGGCCCAGTTGTAACAGGCGGCCAGCTGATATCTGGTCAGAATCACAAGAATGCGATTGGCTGCACGACTTTGGCAGAAGCCCCGATATGCATTACTGGTTTTGTTGTTTACGTAATTGGTAAAGGAATGCCTGATGTGGCCTTAATGATGCCCCTGATAGTTGGAGCAGTAGCAGCAGCCCCCTTTGGAGCTTTTACAACAAGCAAGATTGATTCAAAGAAATTAAAGTTCATTCTTGCCGTTTTTATAATAGTGCTTGGTGTTTGGACTCTGACAAAATTATTCATTTGAATTGTTTTACATTAAAATAAAAACGGTTTTCTAAAAAAGTTTAATTGGTGGTGATATGGCAATAATAATTGGCATTGATGCACTGGAACCTACGTATGTAGAGGAGTTCAATTGCAGGAACCTGATGCAAAAACACTTCGGCAGAACTGATATTAGTGATTTCTCAGAGCCAAGAACAATTGTTTTGTGGAGCAGCTTCCTTGCAGGAAAGAACCTGGAGAAAGAAGTGCTTGCATTAGGCGACAAGGATATGTGGCACTTCTCCCTTAAAGCAGAACAAACCTTTCTATCCAAATTTGGGAAGAGAAGGGTTGTTGATGTGCCTGGCTTTGCTTACAGCAGGGAACAGCACCTGCTTGAGAGAAACCAGTTGAAAAAATTCTTCAACAATGAAATCAGCATTGAGGAGTTTGACAAGCCTGTTCTTGAATACCACCAGAAAATAAAAGAGCGTTTTTTGGAGGATTTGGATGGAAATTTCGATTTGCTCTTTTATTACTTCAATGCAGCTGACGTAATTGGCCATGTTAGCTTTGCCAACAAGGCCAAGATGGGCCTGATTTACAAGGACTTGGATGAGCTTGCTGGAAGGGCAGCTGGCAAGGGCCAGAAAATGCTCATAGTTTCCGACCACGGGATGCAGGCAGTTGGCAGGTTTGGTGACCATTGCCCTGATTACGGCTTTTGGTCAACCAGCTTTGAAGCAGATTTGCGGCACCCAAAAATCACTTCCTTTAGGTCATTAATCGAAAAAGAAATGCTTTAATAAGGAGCCATGTTAAAAAAATAATACGGGTTTTTTTTCAATGAAGCTTGCACTAGTCAGCGTTGATACTGTTGAGGCCTTGCCGCCCCTTGGTTTGGGTTATTTGGCAAGCTATCTGCGCAAGTACAGGAACTTTGACAACACTGCAATCATTGACAAGGAAGGGCTGTTTAAGGGAATAAAGAGAGAAAAGCCCGACCTTGTTGGAATCAGTTGCACAACCCAGGACTTTATGAAGGCGTGGAGCCTGGCAAAGAAAGTGAAGCAGGAGCTTGACCTGCCAACACTTATTGGCGGCTTTCATGTAACTGCCTTGCCCCATAAAATGCCAAAGGAATTTGATGTAGGCATTATTGGCGAGGGCGAAGACGTGTTATGCGAGCTGATTGATGCCTTTGAAAAGAAGGGCAGCTTTGAAGCAGGGGACCTGAGCAAGATAAAGAGCCTTGCCTACTGGGATTCAGGGAAAGTCAAGCAAACAATAAGAAGGCCTAACATTCAGCCTTTGGACAAGATTCCTTTCCCTGCAAGGGACCTTCTGCCAATGAAGAGGTTTTATTTGAAGCCAGCAAGGCATACCTTTGACAAGCTTTCAATTGGCACAAGCCTTCTGACAACCAGGGGCTGCATGTACAAATGCGTTTTTTGCAGCCAAACAGGTTTTTGGCAGCACACAATGCGCTTTTTCTCACCGGAATACGTTGTTGAGGAGATGAAGGAGATAGTTGACAACTACAAAATTGACATGCTTAGGATAATGGATGACCTGTTTGTTGTTAACAACAAAAGGGTTGCAAAGATTGCTGATTTGATGAAGAAGGAGGGCATTTCTGACAAAGTTGAAGTGCATGTCTTTGGCAGAACAAACCTGCTAAACGATGAAATGTGCAAGAACCTCAGTAAGATGAATGTCAGGTACATCAACTTTGGCTTTGAAAGCGGAAGTGAGCGCATACTGAATTATCTCAAAAAGGGCAGTGTCAGCGTAAGGGACCATTGGAGGGCATTGAAACTGTGCGAGAAATACGGCTTCCTTGTTGACGGGAGCTTTATTTTTGGAACACCCGGGGAAACAAAGGAGGACATCTACAAAACCTTTGAGTTGGTGCGCTCTCCTACAATAAAAAATGCGATGTTCTTCAAGCTTACCCCATTGCCTGCCTCCGGCATTTGGGATTATGCCCTGAAGAGAGGCCTTGTAAGCGAGGACATGAACTGGAATGACTTGGAGGCAGCAATTGGAAGCGAAAAACTGCCTCATTTGAATCCTGATATGAGCAAAGAGGAATACAGAAAGATTCTCCCCGAAATAATTGAAGAGTACAGAAAATGCAATTACAGCAGGGGCCAGATTAAGATAAAGTGGAGATACCTTTTCAACAAAAACCTTATTAGAAGGTTTTTAACGAACTGGAGAGGTTTCTCAAAAGAATTCATTTTCAGAATCAGGCAGAAGTATTTTCAAAAGCCCTAGCTTACATAGCTTAGATTTTCTTCCTTGCCGCTTAGGTCCAGTTCCATTTCCTCTACTATCGCCTGGTCTATTTCTCTGCGGTAGAGGCCCATGAATTTGAATCCCTTTTGCCCATACAACTTCTTTGCTTCCTCGTTTTTCTGCTTTACCAGGAGCATTATTCTCCTGACATTTTTCCCGTGCAAAAACCGAATCATGTGGTCAAGCAGCTTTCCTGCAATCCCCCTATTTCTCTCACTTGGCTTTACTGTCAAGCCATTTATTCTTGCAAGCCCTGCTTCAAGCATCTCTGCTTCAATGAAACCAAGCAGCTTTTCCCCTTCAACTGCCTTGAAAACAAATATTTTCTTCTTCCTTATTTTCTCCCTTATCTTTTCAATGCTGATTGAAACATAGGGGAATTCCCTGTTTATCATGGAAATTATTTCAGGCAAATCCGAGTCTACAACCGGCTTTATCATTTTTCACACGCTCCGCAAAAACAAGTCAATTTCCCTGCTGCTTACAGCGCAGCCACTGTACTTGGCTGCATACAAAGCTGCTTCAAGCGACTGCTTGCTTTTTGGCAGCATCTGTTCAAGCAAGCCGTGCTCAAAAGCCAGGGCAATTAGTTCAACGCTTCTCACAATATTCAGGTAACTGAACCCGGACTGCATTCTCTTAACGTTTTCCATCCTAACTGAAATGTTTTTTTTCCTCCTTCTCTGCATTAGCTGCTGCAGTTTCTCCGGTGCTTCAATCAGCAGCCTTGTTGTCCTTTCATCAATTACAAAGCCCTTTGCATTCAGCTGCTTTGAGAGGGCCAAGGCAGCTATTTCGCCCCCCTGCAGCAGCCTAACAGGCCTGCTTTCAATGAAGAAGCAGTTGTTTGCAATATCATCAATTTCCCAGAAATCGCTTTGGTTCTGCAAGCTCTCTACGCTGAAAACATTTGAATCAATTGCCTTCTTTATTCTAACAGCATTTAGTTCAAACCTCTTTATCTGCAGTGGCCTGCTGACCACCTCCTGGAAAACCAGTTCCGGAATGAAGAATTCAGAGCCTGTTTTTTGCTTCAATCCTGCCAATATGTCAAGCAGGCAGGTCTGGCCCAAAGCAATCAAACTGGAAGCGTCAAAAATGAACCGCATCAAGCTCCCCTCAAAGTCCCTTTTAGCTTGCGCAGCCTTTCCTTTATCCCAAAGGTAACAACTTCCCTGTCAGCCATCTTTGTTGCGCCAATATACCTCAACAGCTCCTTTTTGTTGGCCCCTGTCAGGCTTGCACTCTGGCCCAAGCCCAGGCCAAGGCTGTAGGCAGTGCTGGCATATTTCACCTTTGCCTTTTCGAACAGGCCTTGGGCGTAATTTCCCATTTGTTTGTCTGTTGACTGGATGCTTTGAATAATGTTCCTCAGATTTCTCTCAAATGAAGGCACGTTATCCTTGTGCAGCGCAGCCAAAGCCTTTTCTAGGTTCTTTCCAATGGCTTTCCTTATCACCGGCCATTTCCTGTGCCTTACAATGTGCTGCTTGCTGTGCATCTTGTGCAAGCAGTATGCAACCAGGGCAATGCCTGCAACCCTCTTGCTGTTTTGCATTGCAGCCTGCTCAATAGCGTTGTTGCCAAGTTCCCTTAAGGCAAACACATTCTGTTTTGCAAAAGCAGCCTGCAGCCTGCTTAGAAAATCCACCAGCTGTTGTTTCTCTCCCCGCATAACCCTAAAAGAAAGAGTTTCTTTTCCTATTTATTTCTTTTGCAGGCCAAGAAAGGCTGCCTAATATCTCTGGAATTGAAGGGAATTAATAGAATTAAGTTTAAAAGTATTCTACACCCTGTTAAGCTGCAGCCCCAGTTTGCCTTTGCATCATTGCAAGCACCTCCTGAACAGGGTAGTCCCTGAAAAGTTTCCTGAATGCCCTTTGCCATTGCTCTTGCCTTATTCCCCTTTGCTGAGCCCACTGCGGTGCCAGTTCCTCCAATTCCCTGAAATCAGCCATCATCTTTTGCGGGATTTCCTTTTTCCTCAAACCCTGGGCCTCCAACTGCTGCAGATACTCTTCCATTCTCTCCCTGGTGATTCCCAGCCTGTAGGACATTTCCATTATTTCCCTTTGCTGCTGCCTAAACATCCACATCCTTGCTTTTTTCCTAAGCGCCTTGAACAGCCTTGCCCTTTTCTTTGGGCTGAGCTTCTGCAACAGCCTTGCTCTCTTAATTGGAATTACCGGCATTTTTTCAACAACCCAAAAAAGATTCTGTCTTCCCTGCTTATTAATTCTTTTTATCCCCTATTTTCCCCCGATTTTATTGATTTTTTCCTTTTTTGCCCTTCATTTTCCCTGTTTCGCTCAGAAAAGCAAGCAGGGCTTTTGCCTCCTTCTCAGTTAAGAGGGCCCTGCTTGTCAATGCCTTGAACGAAAGCAAAACAGCCTTTTTGTTCTCAATCCCAGGCAGCTTTTCAAGAATCCCCCCAAATTTCCTGTTCAAAAGCTTTTTTGTTCCAGGCCTTGCCTCTTCCCTGATTGCCTTTTTCTTGCCCTTTCCCTGCTTTGCTGCAAAGAGAGAGTAAAGCAGTATGGCAGCTGCATGCCCAATGTTCAGTGTTCTGTACTTCCTGCTTGCAGAAATGCTTACAATGAAATCGCATTGGCCAATTTCCTCATTTGACAGGCCGCTTGGCTCCGGCCCAAAAACAAGCGCAATCTTTCCCTTGCTAGCAGCAAACCTTTTTGCAAACTGCTCAACGCCAATTGCATTCCTTCGCAGCTTCTTGCCCTTTCCCAACAAAGCAGTTGTTGCAATGCTGTAAGTGCAGCCCTGCAAAGCCCTCTCAAGGGAACCAAATTTCTTTGCTTCCAGCAAAATCCCTTTTCCGTGCATTGCCCTGCTCTTTGCTTTCCCAGTTCTCCAATTGCAGCGCGGCCTTACCAGGGCAATCTCCCCTACCTTGAAATTGGCAGCAAGCCTTGCAATATAGCCAACGTTTTCCTCGTACAACGGCCTTACAAGCACTATTTTTACGTTCATGCAATTGCCCCCTTGGCCTTTCCTTTTTTCACCGCAAACCTTTAATATGGGCTCTTATTTAATATAATAAATGAATAAATTTATAGCAATCACTGTAACTGCATGCTTCTTTTTCCTTGTTTTGCCCACTGCTTTTTCCATCAGCAGCCAGGAAGCCTTGGACTTTGTCAGCAAGCAAAACAAGTTCCTCTACGACAACGAATCAGTTGAGCTCTTCCCAAACGTTAAAATAAGCCACAAGGCAGACCGCTTTTTTGTTGTAAGTGTTTTGAGCGGTGAAAGCTTAGTTGGCCTAATCCCTGTTTCCGATGACAGCCCAACTGTTATTCCTAAATCAATTGTTGAAAGGAGGCAGCTGATTAAAACAGCTTATGTGATGCGTTTTTTTCAGCAGTTGAAGGAAAACAGCAGCCAGCAGGGCAGTTGGCTGTTTGACGCAGTCAACGTTGAATTCTTCTCGGATTTGTCTGAGGAACTGAAGAAGGAAAAGAACCAGTTAACTACAGTGGGAATGGAGTTGTCTGCATATCCTTCACTGCAGCAGGATATAGAGAATTTGAAGGAGCAATTGGATGCAATGGAGCCTGCAGCAGCATCCACAAGTGCCTTAATCGGTTCCGCTGTTTCGTTTGAAACCGATTTTGTTGCCGGACCAGACACAAACAGGCTGAACAAATTTCAGTTAAAATTCAGGGATGTCTTTGATTCAATTGCAGGGCTTGACAGCCTGAGGGCAGATTACCTTGCAGACCTTGACCAGTTGATGCAGGGCATTGCCCTAACTGATTTGCCGATTGAAACAAAACAGAGCCTGAACAACGCTGCAACCGTTCCGGCTGAACTGCAGCAGTTCAGGTTGAAGGCAGACAATGCAACTGCCTTGAATGAGAGGTTTGAACAAATATTTTTGAATGCCCAAACAAGCCTTGACAACATGCTTGAAGGGCTTACTGCAAGGGAAAACAGGAACAATGCTTTTCAGAATCTGTACGGTCCAGATGATGAGTTACTGCAGAAAACTGGACAGCAGAGCCTGGAACAGCTTGTTCAGTTCATTTTGCTGGACGAGTATGTTTTCAGGTGGAAGGCACAGGGCGGCGTAGGCGACATGCGAACCAATTGGTCAAAGGCAGAAACCTTTTACAACAACGGCAGTTTTGCTGAAGCCGAGGAGTACGCTGAAAAGGCAAAAAGGGATGCCCTCAGGGTTTACGAGGCAGGCCTGGAAGAGGGCAACGGCTTGAACACTGACCTGCTTTTCACCGGCATTGTTCTGCTGATAGCCGCTCTCATTGCCTTGGTTGCTGTTAAGAACAGAAAGAAGCTGCTTTCTTTGGTTAGTAGCAAAGTCGAGGAAGAGGAGAGGCAGATCTATGACTTTGAAAAATAACCTCTTAGTGCTTTGTTTCTTTCTTTTGCTGTTCTGCCTTGCTTCAGCCCAGCTAATGGTAAGCCTTACTCCAAAGGACAAAGGGAAGGAAACAATGCAGTTGTACTTGGATGAACTGGCCGATTACGAGTTGACTGTTTACAACAACAGGGCCCAGGCATTGTATAACCTTGTCTTGGAGGTTTCAAGTTCAGAGGGGGTAATCCTGTTTGGCCAGGGCAAGCAATCTGGTAACATAATTTACAGAATTGAGAGCATTGGGCCAGGGGAAAAGCGGACAATGTTCCTCACTGCCAAGATAGTGAAGCCATCGGAGGAAAACCTGCTGTTAACTGTTCATTATGGGGTTGAAACCTTCGCCCACAGCATCACAACCTATTTGAATTACAGAAAATCAACTTTGAATATTGACGCAGGCCTCGAAAAACCAGTGGTTTGCCCCGGTGAAAAAACAGCTGCCCTGCTTTTCATACAGAATAACAGTGAACAGCCTGTTACCAATTTCAGGGCCGAGTTGCTGTTGGCTGGAGACCTGGAAAATCTTTCACAGCCATTGATTGTGCCCAGCATCCGGGCAGGGCAAAGCATTGAAGAAAAGCGCTTTCCCTTTAAACCGGGAATAACATCCGGCGATTACCCCATTAAACTCTTGATTAGTTTTGAGGACAGCAATGGAAAGCACGTGATTGAAAAGCGTTTTCCGTTCAGGATTAGGAGAACCGAAGAAGAGGCAATTCTCTACGTGGTAATACTAATAATCGCTATTCTCATCGCCATTGCCTTGCTTGGGGGAAGGAAAAAACAGGATAAGAGGGAAGCCTTCCAGAAGATTGAGAAGCCAATTGCTGAAAAGGCAGAGAAGGAAGCTGAAAAGAAATAGCTTTCTTCAGAAATTCAATTTTTTTCTTTTGTTTCGGTTTGTTTTTCCAATTGGCGGCTTTGCCCTTTGCCGTAGGTTTTTTGAATTCAGCAACGTTCAGCAGCATATCTCAATAATGTCCCCGTTTTTTAGCTTGTATCCTTTTTGGACTTTTTGGCCGGGGTATTTGCTGCTTCCCCAAACCTTTGCGTACTTGAAATTGCCTGCTAGCTCTTTGTGGAGGTGCTTTGCTGCATCCTCAACTGTTGAACCTAGGGGCAAGGCCAGAGGCCTTTCCATATCAGCTTTTCCCCCAGCCTTCTTGGTGTAGACCAATACCTTGTCAAGCATTTTGAATAAGCGTTCTTTCAGCTTTTGCCAGTCCAGTTCCCCAAACGCGTTTAGCGTAAGGCTCTTTTTGTAGACAATTGTGTCGTCCAAAACCAGGTCAAGCACTTTGAGGCTGGTCAACGCTTCGTTCAGTATAACGCTTACATTGAACAGGCCCCTCTTTTTCAAAAATTTTTCCAGCTGCTCTTCCCTTATTTTCAGGTTCTTTTTGTGCACTACTGCGATCCCCCTGAATTTTGACTGCTTTATTTCAATGCCTGGCCTTTTCTCATTCAGAAGAATCTTTGCTGCCTTTAGCTCTTCAATTAGAAGCTGCTCTTCCTCATGGCCTCTTGCAACCAAAACCAGGGCGTCAGCATTTCTTGCGATGGACAGCAGCTGTAAGCCATTTGCTTTGCCCCTGCTGCTTCCTCTGACAAGGCCGGGCAGTTCAACCAGCTGTATTTTTGTTCCCTTGAAGTCAAGCATTCCTACAACTGGCTTTTTTGTCGTAAAGGGGTATGCTGCGATTTCAACCTCAACGTTTGTAAGCTTGTGCAGCAACCAGCTTTTTCCACTGTTTGGCAGGCCAACCAAGACAATTTGGCCAATGCCCTCTTTTTTTACCGCAATGCCTGGGGCACTGCCCTTTTTCTTTTCCTTTGCCCTTTGCTTTTCAATTTCTTTCTTCAGTAGGGCAATTTTCCTGCTTATATCCTTCCTCAGGTTTTCTCCGCCTTTGTGGCCAGGTGCAAGCTTCTGCATCTCAACCAGTGCATCCAGCTTGGCTTTTGGTGAACTAGCCTGCTGGTATGCCAATCTTGCCTTCTCAAATTCAACGGTAACATTAGCGGGCATAGATTAATTGCTTGTTGAAAAAGAATTAAAAGTTGTTTTCTCTTGCTTCCCCCAAACAACAGAATCTAACCCGAATTTACAAATCTAATTGCACAGGCCTTTCTTTGAGAGTTGGCCTTCAACACGAATCATTGAATCAAAACACCAGGAATACAAAAAACAATACAGAAAAAAATTGAATCAAAACAACTGCCGAACGGCGTTGTAATCGATATATCCAAAGATGGTCAAATAACCGGTATTTAAATTCACAACGCAAAGCATGTCTTTGCTGGAGAAGCAAGAAAGGTTTTGCAACCTGCATCTAAAGCCTAATTTTACTCTGCCTTTTTTTACCTGCAGATCACGGCGTCGCCTATGTAAGAGCATATTACTGTCCTTGCAAGGCCTGGATGCGTTTCGTAAGTGCAGTTTACCACAACAGTAGGGGTCTTGTATATTTGCCATTTCTCTGCCAGGGCCTTTGTTGCGGCAAACATGTCCTTGTATCTGTAGATGCAGGCATCGTACTCTAAGCCGCCTATGTTAAGCCTGTTTTTGATGTAGAGAACCTCCTCTCCAAGCAAAGGCGTTCCAAAGTGGTTGCTGTCATGGCACTTAAACAGCTTTTCGTGGTACGAGTTCGCGTTTACATCACAGTACTTCTTGTAAAAGGCTTGCTCTAAATCTGTGAATTCTTTGTATCCCTGTTTGCTTGCGCAACTCAAGTGCTTTGGAGCTGTTTCAATTGTTTCCTTTGTAAACATGGCTTCCATGCTTGGTGAAACCGTTGGCAAGTAACCGTAAATGAATTCGACGTTGTAGTCCCTAAACATTTTTCTCAGGGTTTCCATGTCAGCGCTGGTTGCAATTGTTGCCGGGTCATAGGTATCGGCAAAGTGTGTTACCAAAACATGCCCAGGAGAACCGCATGGTTCAGACAACAGCATGTTAACATGGAATCTGTTGTCCAAGCTCAGTTCATAAAAAACAAATATCCCTTCTCCAAAGGTTGCTTTGCCCTCGTTCACGTAAAATGCCAGGGTGTCATGCAATGAAGCAAGGCCGCTTTTTGTTTTCACCTGCCACTCGTCTTTAATGCTTCTGTCGTCAATCAAATACGCTGGCAGTTTTATCAAACCCAAACCCTTTATTATTTTTTGGGCCTCAGGGCTTTTCTCCTCAAACTTGTTTATGCTGTACGGAATCCCGTTCTCTATGAACATTATCTCCAGGGAATTGTTTATCTCACATTTCGGGCATCTGTCACTGTAGATTATTATCATCTTTACGGTGTCTTCGCCCTGGTCATTGCCCCAGCTCCAGAAATCGCTGACATCTGCCCGAGGAGGCTGCAGAGCCAAGAATGCAGCCACTACAACTACTGCAGCTGCTGCAACAACAGCAATCAGCTTTTTGTCCACTGGCAATTTCTTCCCCTGCTTTCCTGCTTGCTTGCCTGCTTTTTCATCAGCTGGTTTGCTGGCAGCTGCTTTTTCCTGCTTTTTCAATGGCTGTTTGCCTTGTTTTGCTACTGTCTTTTCGCCTTGTTTTTGGGCTTTTTCCCCAACTGGCCTATTGCCCCTGCCGGGCTTTTCCACCAGCTTCTCAGCAGCTTGCTTTTTGCTGCCTGCTTTAACGGCCTTTTTGCCTGAAACAGGGCTATTTTTTTCTTTTTCTTCGTTCAAAACACATGCACTCTTGAAAAATAGTTTGTATTGCTTATCTAAATCTGTTGGTTATACTTTAAGAAGCTTTTGCTTTAATTAGCTTTGGCAACAAAATAATTAAAAAACGAACCAGGGCCTAGCTATTTAAGGGTTTAGAATGCTTATAACCGTTTTCCTGTCCGTGTTGGTCCTTGCCCTTGCATTGGGCAACCTTTTTCTGAGCATTACCGAACCAAAAGGGCTTCAGAGCAGGGCAAAGCAGGAAAATAACAGCAGCCTTCAGATTCAACAGGAAACAGCCTTGCCAGCAACCGGAGATGATTTTCAGCGCATGGCCGACAGGGAAAGGGTTAGAATGCTTAACAAAAGGATTGACAGGCTGGAAAACCTGTTGCTCAGAATAAACAACGCAAGGTTTGTTGCAAAGAAGCTGAATGGAACAAACCTCATTCAAAAGTTGAATGGCTTTGAGGAATTCAAGCAAAACACAAGGCTGGAAATAGCTGCATTAAAGCAGCAGCTGGCTTCTATGCAGAAAAACAAGCCAAAGGCCACCAGAAAGGCTGTTCCTGAAACCGATGATGAAAAACTGCATAAGCTGGTCTACCACAGCGCGAGATAGGTTCTAGGTTGCTCTCTTAAAGATTGCGTGCAACTGCCGAGATGGAGCAACCAGTTTCTTTCTCCTGAATATGAGAATGTACAAAGCGCCGAAGATTGCAGCATACAAGTGTATCAGGAAATCGCTTTTTGTTTCAATCGCTGACTTCTTGCTTTCCCTGAATTGCTGCATTTTTGTTTCCACAAGCTGCTTTTCAGCAGCGATTTTCCCTACTTTGTCCGTTTGCCCTGCCTGGACTGCCTGATCATAGCTCTGCTGCAATTCAACAGCCCTCTTATTCAACCCAGCTTCCTCTTGTTCCTGCAAAAAGTTTATTGCATTTGGCAGAACCAAGAAGACCAAGCCAATTGCAATTAATGCAATGATCGCCCTTTTCAGATTCAACAGTGTGCTGCTTGCTATTAATGCTGCCCCCCCAGCGCTTGCGCCAACGAGGTTAATCCCCGGATTCAA
This sequence comes from Candidatus Iainarchaeum sp., assembly GCA_017608725.1. Lineage (GTDB taxonomy): Archaea > Iainarchaeota > Iainarchaeia > Iainarchaeales > JAFGDB01. Next base: position 6,851 of record JAFCFG010000004.1, on the reverse strand, counting down.
CCCGGAGAAAACAATGGCTGTTCCAATCCCGCTTAAAAGGAAAATCAGCAGGACATCGGTTGCAGTTAGAGCCAGTTCAACTATTAACGCAAATAAAACAATGTATGCCAAGTTAACTGCAAGGTGGTGTGTGCTTATATGGGCAAACATGTAGAGAACAAGGTTAAATGGCCTTGCAAAGCTGAATGAAAGGCCAAGCAGCCTTTCTCTGCTAATAAACATGCTTCCTTCGCTGAGCAGGAAGTAAGAGCCAACCAAAAGCACTGAGAGCAAAACAGTTGCCTTGACCATCCACAGTGCTTTCATTGCATCAGTTATTTTCACTCCTCCCCCCTGCCTTTTTTCATTTTCGCGCTTTCATCCTTTTCTTTCATCCAGATTATCTCCCCCGGGCTTTTTTTCTTTCGCAGACGTCCTTTTCTGCCCTGTGCTTTTCTTTCCCCAACTAAGCCTTTTTTCCTTGCCGCCTTTGTTCCTTTCACTCTTTGCAACAACAGAAGCTGCTCCAATAACTGCATTCTTGTCATCGCCCTTTACAATGAACTCAATGCCCTTCCTTGCCCCCTTCAATGGGCTTCCGTCAACCAAAACCCTTACCTTTCCAATTCCCAAAAAGGAATCAGCCAATGCATTTATTGCCCTTGCTTCAATCTGGTTCAGGTTCATCCCCTTTTTCCTCAGCCCATCTATTTCCCTTGCTTCAATTTTAAAAACAGCTGTGGCCACTGCATTCCTTTCAACCAGCTTCCTCTTCTCCTCCAGCCTCTTTACCTTTTTGCTGTCCCTTAGCCCCCGCATTTTGCTTGAGTCAGCCAGCACTGCTGCAACAACCATTGGGCCAAAATCCTCCCCCCTTCCTGCCTCGTCAATGCCCAGAATCAGTTCTCTGTCCAATTCAATGCCCTTTAAAATCCTTTCTTTCACTTTTTCAGAATCCTTCCCCTGCACAACGAGCTTGCCACTGTTGTAAAGCGTAACAGTGCTCTTCCCAACCTTGCATCTAAATTCCTCAAACCTTGTCTTTGTTTCCTTCCCGGGAAATTGTTTGAGGAAGGCAAGCACTTTGCCTTTTTCTTCCTCTGCAAAATTTAACATGCATTGCATTGCAAAAAAGAAGCCCTTCCGGGAATTTAATTCTTTTGCCTCCTGTTATTTACCTTTTCCAAAACGCTTTTCAGTCCAAAGCCTGCCAAAACGAATATGCCAAGCAGAACGCTGTCCCTTGCAAAGTCAAAGATACTGTGCCAAATGCTTGGGTGTGTTGCAGTAAACCAGTAAGCTACATTGTGTATTGCAACGGCTGCCAGGACGATTGCAACAAGCTTCTGCCACCCAATTCTCTCAAAGCTTGCTCCAAGCAGCAGTGCAAGTACCCCAATTAAAACGTGCATTGTGCTGTGAAAATAGTAGTCAAACAATATCGCGTTTTCGGGGAAGGCATGCAGGTTGAACTCGCCTGACTTCCCAAATCCAAACCAGGCGAAAAACAGCACGCTCTTTGCCCAGATGACAACCTGCAGGGCAAGGTATGCCATTGCAATTCCCTTCTGTTTTTTGCTGAGCATCATTATCTTGGAAATGGGAATAATTTATAAACAAATATAAAGGTGGAGTTGTTTATTACCAATGGGTTCAAAATGCCGGACAGCAGAAAACTTTTAGTAACCCCTAGGGACATTCTGCCATCTTTCCCTGATTGCCAGGTTCTGGGGGCATTTAACCCAGCAGCTGTAAGGTTGCCAAACAGGAAGATAATGCTGCTTGCAAGGGTTGCAGAGCAGACAGTGCAAAAGAGAAAGGGCTCTTTCCATTGCCCAGTGATAGCTGGCAGGGGGAAATTTGCCCCTGAAAAGATATCTGAGGGGGACATTGCTTGGAAAACCAAGGGGCTGCTTTACCTCAGGGATAGGACCTGCAGGCTTACAACAATCTCCCATTTTCGAAAAATAATTCTATCCAAAGACGGTTTTGGCGTTGAATCAATAACCCAGAAGCCTTTCTTTACCGGAACAGCAGAAGAGGGGCAATATGGGGTGGAAGACCCAAGAATAACGAAGCTGTCTGGAGAATATGCCATGACCTATGTAACTGTTTCTTTGCACGAGGGAGTTAGCACTTCCCTGGCTATCTCCAAAAACCTTTGCAATTGGAGAAGGCTGGGAATAATATTCAGGGAAGAGAATAAGGATGTAGTGCTTTTCCCGGAGAAAATAAACGGAAAGTATGTTGCATTGCACAGGCCCAGGGGTTTCTTTGAATTCAGCAGGCCAAGCATTTGGATATCTTATTCAAGGGACCTTCTTTTTTGGGGCAGGGAGAAGACAATTGTGCACCCAAGAGCAGAGGCCTGGGACAGCTACAAAGTGGGGGCAGGTGCTGTTCCCCTAAAAACCAGGGAAGGCTGGCTTGAAATCTACCACGGAGTAGAGCGGCTTAATGGGAAAAATGTTTACAGGGCAGGCGCCCTGTTGCTTGACCTGAAAAATCCGGAGAAGGTAATTGCAAGGTCTCCCCCAAAAAAACCGCTGTTCTCTCCAAAGAATGGATTTGAGAAAAAGGGCTTTGTCAACAACGTTGTTTTTGCAACTGCTGTTGTTCCAGACCTGGATGGCAAGGCCCTGCTGGTTTACTATGGTGCAGCCGACAGGGTAATTGCAGTAAAGAGAGTTTCCCTGAAGCAAGTCCTTAATAGCATGCATTACTATTAAACCCTTTTTTCCAGCCCAGAAGGCTGCCTAATGTCTCTGGAATTGGGGGGGTTAATGGGATTAACCTTAAAAGTATTCAGCACCCTGCCAGAAAGGTGTAAATAACTGCAAGTATTTATCCAGGATAGTATGCCGAATAAAAAAGACAAAAGGGGATATGGAAAAGCTGAACGGGGCAAAGAGGGAAAAAGGTAAAATTTCTGCTTAAATTCAATTCAGCCACTGCAGCCGGGCACCCTTTAGACTACGTTATTTCGTTTGGTATTGCTCCCTCTTTTTCTGTTTCAAAGACAATGCTTGTGTTTGTTCTCTCTATGTTTTCTGTGTCCGCTGCTATTTTTTGGTTCCATTTGTTTAGTTCTTTTGTGTTGTGGAATTTTGCTATAAGAACCATGTCGTATTCTCCGCTTATTCTGTGCAGGGAGCAGACATTGGGGTCCTTTCCCCATTTTTGGGCTGCTTCTTCAAGCTTTCCATTCTTTATTTTTATATTTACTATTACAGTCACGTCATAGCCTGCCTTTGCCAAGTCAATTATTGGGAGTGTCCCCAAAATTATCTTTTTTTGTTTCATTCTCTGTATCCTGCTTGTGATTGCCGGCCCGGTTAATCCAAGTTTTTTTGCTATCTCGTCCCTGGTGATATTTGGGTTGCGTGAAAGCAGGTTCAGTATTTCCTTGTCCCTTACATCCATTTTCACTTTCACCGATTAAAAAGTAAATATGTGCTTGAAATTAAGGATAATTTTAATTATTTAGTAAATAAAAACCATTTTAAATTTACTTGAATTTCGATAAATTCTTTTTAAATTAATTTTAAAAGCATTTTATTTCCCAATATATTGCTAATTGTTTTACCTTTGGCTAAGATTGAATTGCCTGCCAAGGGGGTGCCTGAATTGTTTTTGCTTGCTTTGCCTGCTGGCTTCAACGGCGATATCAAAGTAAAGGACGCCATTGTCACTGTTCTCGGCTTTAGGTGGCCATTGAGTTTGAAGGCTGTTTATTTTGCTGTTGTTAGGGATTATTCTATGAGGGTTTCCTGCCAAGCCGTTCACAAAGCACTAAAGGAATTGGTTGAAAGGGGCGTTGTCGTCAAAGAAAAAAAGGAGTATTGCCTGAGCATTGACTGGATTAGAAAGGTAAAGCAGTTTGGATTGGACCTTGAACAGGCCTACACCCAGGAATGCAGTGAATTCAGCAACAATCCACAGGCAATAACTGCCACTTTCAACCCAGCCAAAATCAAAGCGGTTACGGCATCCTGATGCCGCCCTCGGCCCAGCTACCATGCAAATTTCTGGGGGTGAATTAAGCCTTTATTTCGCTTTGCTCAATATGGGCTGTGCTCGCTAGCACTCGCATTAAAAGAGTTTGGCTCAGACTATTTCGTACCAGTCCATCAATAGATTTTTTATTTTGCCAACTTTTAAGGAAGAGTAGAACTATCGTAGAACTTTTATAAAGATTTCGTAGAAGGTAATCTGGTATGAAAGGATTTATTTTCGTGGCGTTAATCCTCTTGCTCCTTATTAGTGGGTGCGTTGACCAAAGCCAACCTCAAGATATCACCCCAATTGTAAGGGCACTTCCGCAGGTTCAACAGTTTTTGAGAGAATATCCAAATGCTGAAATCAGTGCTGCACTGTGGAGTGCAGAGGCGATTAATAATAACATTTCAAGTATTCGTGCTGAATGTGGTCAACAAATGGAAGTGCGCTCTTATTGGAGGGCTGAGATTAGTGAGGAGAATTTAAAACTAATTGTTTGGCTTAATCCTGATACCCAACAACCTGTATGCGCAAAATTAAAGTCTAATGGAAATAGCGTGCCCGATTCTGGTGAAAATGATGTTCCCGCTTCAACGGTAGTGTGTACTTCAAGTAACCCACAAAAACTACGAGTTATTAGTTCCACAATTACTCCGATTAAACAAGAAATTGAATTGCAAAATGCAACAGGTGGCATTATAACCATAAAATGGCGAACAGTAGATGGGACAACGTTTGAAAGTGTTTCTTTAGAGCCTCCACTCTATGAGCAAATTGAAAGCGGTGGGATAATTGCTGGAGGTTCATTTAAGCTTTTGCCATATTGCCCAAGTTGTACTGCAAATGCTACAATTTCTGGAGAGATTGAAATTAATTATGCTGATCAAGTTGGTTTTGAGCGAAAAGCCAAAATTGTTTGTGAAGGAACTGTTCCCAAAGCTACAAAAACAGGTTGCATCTCAAGTAGACCCGACAGATTGATAGTCAAGAGTGTTCAAATCACTTCTACAAACAAAAATATTGTTTTGCAGAATGGAACAGGGGGCAATATTACTATAGAAGGTGCTTCAGTTGACGGTTCAAACTTTATAGGGGGAACTATAAATTCAAGTACCCTTGCAAATCCGCTTGATAATCCAATCACAGTCTTAGCAGGAACTACAATAACAATAAAACCTAATTGTGCAACTAATAAGTGTGATATTGGAAACTACCTCAAGAACGCCCAGATCAGTTTTAATTATACTGATATCTTTGGATATAGTGGTATCAAGGCTGCCATTAAATGCGAAGGTCCGATAAAAAGCTAATTCTAGATTAACTATAAACCTATGTTGACTATACAGTAGATTCGCAAGTGTTTGATTAGGAGGCCTATTTGTGGTTTCTTGGTAGTGCTTTTTTGGGTTGTTTTTTTCTGTTTGTTGGGGTGTATGTTTGCTGTGGGCATCAATGAACGGCAGATGTAGGCTTTCTCAGGCATGCTGATGGCTACTAGGAGGTCATGTGTTCAGGGGGATGCTTGCTATGTGTCTGTTTTGTCAGGGCTTGTGAGTCTTGCAACTGCCAGCTTTTCAACAAGCTTTTTGAATGTTGCAACCGTTGTTGCTACTGCATTTTTCACGTTGTACCATGCGTTGTATAGGAGGCATTCCATGTAAAAGTAGAGCATGCGTACTGTGTTGTTTCGTGTGCTTGTTTTTGCTCTAAACTGTTTTTTGGTTTTGTAGCCTGTTTCAATGCTTCATCGCTTCCTATACAACTCGTTGATGCAGTGTGCGTCATCACTCTGGATGTTTGTTGCAAAGCAGTATACATCCTTGGTTTTCTTGTCGCGTATCATGCACAGGTTGAATGTTTCCTGCTTGCCAATGCAGTGCTGTACAACTGCAGGCAGCTTGAATGAATGCTCTTCGATGACCCGTTTCACTGCTTTGTCTCTCTGCACTGCTATCACAAACTTGACCCGCAGTAGCTTCAGTGTTTTGATGCATGCAACGTTGTAGAATGCCCTATCCAGCAGCGTACAAGCGATTTGAGCATGTTTACGCGCTATCTTAACAAGTTCTTCTACTACTGCTGCTTTACTGTCGTTATCTACCGAGAGTTTTCTTACTGCAAGTGTTAGCCTGCAGTCACCGTCAACGATTTCCAGTGTAGCGAATTGATGGCAGTAGTTTGTTCCCCCTCTGTCTTTTCGTTCCTCTAACATATGGGCTGTTTTTGTCCCCGTAGTACGGGATATTATGGTAGTCGATGGCTATCGTGTAACGCTGCTTGTTGTGTCCTTTTCGCATTCTTTTAACAGTTGAGTTAAATGACTTGCGCAACAACTTGCTGTTTGTTTGTTTTAATCTTCTCAGCAGTGTGTCTGCTGAAGCAACCATTGTCTCAGAACACTCTATTTTGAGCTGGCTGCTTACTTCCTCAGCAGACAGCTGGTTAACAAACATATATAACAAGAGTTGAAACAGCAATCCAAGCTTGTGCCTGCTGTTGTAGTTTGGGCTTATTCCAAGGCGTTTGAAGAAAAAACGACGAATAATGCCACATTGTTTTCCAGAGATAATGATTTTATTAGTGTTGGGGGTTAAGTTCATGGAGAACCTCCTGTATGTGCCCTAGAGCACGTCTTTACAGGTGTAGTTCTCCCACTAAAATAAAACTATCGGAATCAGCTAATCAGAAACCTGCTTGCGGAAGTACTGGGCTATTCGATAGCCTTAAAAAGGCGGGCTTTCGCAAGTTATTACAAGCGGTAGGTTGTTTTGTGGGGCGGGAAATGAACAACGCGATAACAATGCCAAGGCTTTGGACGCTAAAGGACAAAACTGTTGGAGAGATTGCTGTGCTTATCCTGAGAAGGGAATGGC
>JAFCFG010000102.1 GCA_017608725.1 Candidatus Iainarchaeum sp. | reverse complement strand
CCAAGGCGCTGAAGCGCCCTGGCAACACTTTTCGGTGAACCGAGTAGTACAACCAAGTCAATATACCCAATATCAATCCCGAGCTCTAGTGATGTCGAGCTGATAATTGCACGCAGCTTGCCTTCTTTGAGCCTATTCTCAACGTTCAGCCTTTTTTCCCTTGCAACCGAGCTGTGGTGTGCATCCAGATTTCCTGAGTGGTAGAATGTGGGGAACCTGTCCTTTAGATTGTGGACAACCCTCTCGGTTGCACTTCTTGTGTTAGTGAAGACAAGCGTTGTTTTGTGCTGCTGAATAAGCCGGTGTAGAACAGTATAAAGCCTTTCTTGGATTTGCTCTGCAGTAACATTAATCAGATCAGGCAAAGGGCTTACTACCTTCAAGTCAAGTTTTTTAAGGAATTTTACGTCAACTATTTTGCAGGGCCTTGGCTCATCCTTGTCTTTCATTCCGACAAGGAATTTTGCTTCCTTTTCAAGCGGTGCAATGGTTGCTGAAAGACCAATTCTGCAGATTTTCGGATTGTACGATTGCAACCGTTCAAGGCTAAGGCTTAAGTGGACCCCCCTTTTGTTCCCTGCAAGCGAATGGATTTCATCAACAATGACCCATTTTATTTCCTTTATGTGTTCAACGAATCTTGGGCTGTTGAGGAGAATAGCCGTAGTTTCAGGGGTTGTAATAAGTATATGGGGGGGCTTCCGCAACTGCTTGCCTCTCTCGCTTGTTGGTGTGTCGCCTGTTCTGACTGCTATCCTGAAGTCGATTTTTTTGTTGATTTTTGCAGCTGCCTTCTTTATTTCCATGAGGGGCTGGTTCAAATTTTTTTCCAAATCATTGCTCAATGCCCTGAGAGGGGAGATATAGAGGCAGTAAATTCTGTCCTCAAGTTTTCCTGCTTCGGAAAGAGTAATGAGTTCGTTTAATACAGCAGTCATTGCAGATAATGTCTTACCAGTGCCTGTTGGGGCCGTAATCAGAGTATTCTGCAGGTTGTGGATGTTGAGTATTGCATAGCGCTGTGGCTCAGTAAAGCTTTGGAAGCGCCATTTGAACCAGGCTGCTAGCAGGGGGTGCAATGTTTTGAATATCTCTGCATCAGAATGCTTCTCCTTCTGCCATTCTATACCCAAAAAATCACCTTTTAACTTATACATAACAGATTATTGTCAGTTGCTGAATACAATAAGTAAAGCAGCAAGCAATTAAAAAAGTTCATGCCTGAATACAGAAAATTGAGGCAAGCTGTTAAGGGAATTCCTCCGCTTGGCAGGAAGAAGAGGCAGGCTTGGAAAGAGAGGAATGCTTTAATCAATGAAGTGCGTAAGCTCTCCAAAAAAGCCTGCATACTGGAAGGTCCCTTTTAGAGAAGAGGATGGATGCCCATTTTTTCAAAAGCCAGGGCATGAGTGCAATTTTTTTGAGGGATAAATTCGGGTTTTCTCCAGCTGTCCCCAGGGAGCTTGGTTTTAAGGCCTCTGAGGTTTTGCGTGCTGGAAGCAGCCCTCTTGGCCTTGTTCAGGCCGGCTATAAGGCAGCTGATTTACGGGAGGCAGGCGTGGAAGTGCGCATGATTTCTGTTTTGGGTGTGAAGAAGCTGCTTGAGATAGGTTTTACAATGCATGAGATAAAAGAATCTGGAGTGCAAGCAACCACAATTAAAAAATCTTTGGGCAAATTGGAGGAATAGCCTCAGGTTTAAAAACAGGAGATGGTTGTTTGCAACTGAAATCTGTTTTAACTCTCTTAGCCGAGTGAGCTCATTTCAGTTGACTTTTTATAATTGATGCCTTTTACAATTGTTTAAACCATCTCCAATTGCATAAGGGATTCGGCATTTAAAAGGCTTTCGGGCACTTCAGGGAGTGAATGGGTGAAGAAAAAAAATCAGCTTTTGACGAACAATATAACGGCAATAACCAATAGGATTACTCCAATGTAGGGGTTGGCCTTTTCAATTGGCGCTGGGAAGTCAGGCAGGTAGCTGCCTATTGCCATGCCAAGCAACAGCATTCCAACAAGCTGATTGTTACTGCCCATAAAGAACCGCATTATAGTAATACCCAACTAGTATTAAAACCTTTTTTCTTTGAATTTAAGCTGTCGAATATCTCTGGAATTGGAGGGAATTAATGGAATTAAGCTTAAAAGCATCAAGATCCTGAAAATTAAAAGAAAAAAGAGAAAACTGGCTGTTTTTATGCTGCCACGTCAATATCCAGCCTCTTCTTTAATTCCCTGTACCTGTTTCTGATGGTTACCTCTGTTACTCCTGCAACGTTTGCAACCTCTTTCTGCGTTCTTCTCTCTCCTTTCAGCAGGCCAGCGATGTAAACAGCTGCTGCTGCAACACCTGTCGGCCCCCTGCCAGAAATAAGCCCCCTGTCTATTGCTTCCTCCAGTATCTTTCTTCCCTCTTCTTGGACTTCTCCGCTTAGGTTGAGTTCTGAGGCAAATCTTGGGATGTAGTGAATTGGGTTTGTCAGGGGAACATCGAGTTTTAGTTCTCTAACCAGAAACCTGTATGTTCTGCCAATCTCTTTCTTTGTTAGGCCTGATGCCTCAGCCATCTCGTTCAGGGTTCTTGGAACATGGTATGTCCTGCAAACAGTGTACAATACAGCTGCAACAACCGCTTCAATCAGCCTGCCTCTGATAAGGCCTTTTTTGACTGTTTTCCTGTAAAGCAGTGCAGCTGCCTCAACCAGTGATTCCGGAATGTTCAAATAGGATGCAACTCTTCTCAATTCCGTTAATGCAATTGAAAGGTTCCTTTGCATGCTGCTGCTAATGCTAGCTCTTTTATGCCATTTAATAAGCCTGTACATCTGTGCCCTGCTTTTGCTGCTCAGCTTGTTTCCCCTCAAATCAGTGCCTCTTCTATCAATCATTGTTACAAGGCCCTTGTTCAGCTTCACGTACTTCATAGGGCTTCCTGTTCTGGCTCTTTTCTCAAACTGGTCTGAATCAAATGAGCGCCATTCTTTGCCGTAATCAATCATATCTTCACTAATAATTAGGCCGCAGTTCTGGCATATGTTTTCGCCTCTTTCCATGTCTCTCTTAATTTTACTGCTTCCGCATTCAGGACATTTTTCAACCATCTAACTCAACCACCTTTTCAAGCTTTTTTCCACAATTAAGCAACAAGCTTTCTACAGCACAGACAATTCTGACTCAAAGAACTAAGTTATTGCAATTCAAGTGCAGAATTAGCGTGCTCCTCAAGCTATATAAATATGCTGCTCTTTTCCTTTATAAAGCTTTTGGTTTGCCCCCAAATTTGTGTTGTCCTGAATTAATGTCCGCTTTGTGTTTTTTGTGCATGGTTACCCCTTTAAGGCTTTGTCTTGGTAGGCCTGGTATGGTGTTCTGAGGCTGCCGTTTTCAAGGCTCATATGCGGGCGCTTGTGGTTGTAGTAGTTGACTGCTTTTTGCAGTGTACCAAAGTGTTTTTTGAGTGGTTTGATTGTACCAAACCATCTTTCAAGTTTGCCGTTTGTTTGAGGATGATGGATTCTGGCTTTGATATGTTTTATCCCCAGTTCATTCAATCTTTTTTGAAAGAGGTTGTCTTTTGGGTTTGGGCAGCTTTGCCTTATCACTGAAGTGAAGTGGCTGCCGTTATCTGATAATAGTTGTTTTGGCGGGCCATGTTTTTCAACTGCTTTGTCAAGTACAGTTGCTGCATTTTCAGCTGTGGCGTTTTGAAACTCGTTGCATGCTGGCACAAACCTGGAAGCGTCATCTAACAGCCCTAAACCTCATTTTCCGTCTATTTTACAGTAGTCTATGTGCCATAAGCTGTTGCTGTGTTTCCTCTCCCACATAATCCACTTTCTGCGTTTTTGCTTGTTAGGCTCGTCTTTAGCAAGCCCTTGCTCTCTGAGTATCTTGTGTATCTTGTTGTGAGGCAAGTGTCTTTGTTGTTCGTTTAGCAGTTTTTCCAGATTTACTGCTCCCAAAGAGTGTTTCTTGTGCAAAGCCAACACAGTTCTCA
>JAFCFG010000101.1 GCA_017608725.1 Candidatus Iainarchaeum sp. | reverse complement strand
TACATAACACCGTATTATGACCCCTCACAAGTAAGCAGTGGAACGCTTGCCTATGCTGTTGCCAGTGGCACTGCCTGTGTTGCAACTCCCTACCTGTATGCAAGGGACGTGCTAAGGCATGGCAGGGGCTGCATAGTGAAATTCAAGAGCAGCAGGGCAATCGCTGATTCCGTTAACAAAATCCTTGCAAACAGGAAACTGCGGCTTTCCCTTGAGAGAAAGGCCTACAATTACACCAGGGGCTGGCAGTGGCCGAGCATTGCCGATACCTACCTTGATATTTTTGAACAGGCCCTGAACGGCAAGTGAAATATGCCGGTTCAGAAAAAGCTTATTTTTCAGTTTTTTGGGGTTTGTTTTACTAATAATGAATTTTTTTATTTCTGAAAAGCAGCATTATTAAGTGGCGTGGTTGGGAGCGCGGATTGTTAATCTTTGGAGATTGACCATGGGGGTTCTTTGGAATTCCAATCCACGCTACTCCGCACCAATTAATTTTCCTTGCCCAACAGGGCCTAAAAAGGCCTTTTTTTGCCCTAATTTTTTTCACAGGCCCGGGAAAAAATTGGTTAGTTTTTTAAACAAGTTAATTGTTTATATTTTGAGTGATTGTGCAAAATGCCTGACCCAGTGAGAACAAAAACAGGCGTGCCAGGGCTTGACGAGATATTGAACGGCGGGATTCCCCTGAACAACTTGGTTGTAATAAGCGGAGACCCTGGCAGCGGCAAGACCTGCCTTTGCCTTGAGTTCCTGTATTATGGTGTTGTAAAATACAACGAGCCAGGCGTGTACATTTCCCTGGAGGAAAGTGAGGAAGAAATAATTAGTTTCGGTGAGCTATTTGGCTGGGATATAAGGGGGCTTATTGAGAAAGGGCTGCTCAGCATTGTAACAGTTGAATTGTACGACTTTGATAAACTGAAGAACACAATTGAGGATGAAATATCCAGGCTTAAAGCAAAAAGATTGGTTATTGACCCCGGCGTGGTATTCAGGCTGTACTTTGATAGGGAGCTTGATGCAAGGAAGAGAATCCTTTCTTTGGGAAGAATGCTGAAAAGAATCGGCTGCACTGCAATCATTACCAATGAAATTTCGCTGGAAAAGGCCAGCAGCCTGTTTGGTTTGGAGGAATATGTTGCAGATGGAGTAATACTGCTATATCACACCAAGCTAGAGGACAAGTTCATCAGAAGCATTGGAATACTGAAGATGAGGGGCACAAAAATCAGCGAAAAATTGCACCCTATTAGAATAACAAAAGACGGCATAAAGATTTTGGCGAAGCAAGAGCTGTTTGAAGAAGTGAAGTAAACAATGCCACTGGACAAAAAAGCCGGGGGAAAAGACAGGGCGGCTGAAATTGACAAACTGATGAAATACCTCCAGCCCGGAAGAGGTCTAGGCATAAGCATAATGAAGAGCCTAGAGGAGCTGCCTGAAACATACACTGTTCTGGCAACAGCAAGCAGGAAAAAGTATGCACTGTTGGGGGAAGAGCTAATCAAATACTTCTTGAAGCAGGGGGCACAAGGCATATTCATTACAACAAACAAGCCGGCCAGCACTCTTATTGAAAGCCTGGAAAAGAACAGTGTTGATTGGAGCAGGCTTTTTCTGATAGATGTTGTAAGCGTAAGAAGCAATGAACAACAGTTATCTGAGGAAAACGTAATTTATGTTGACAGCCCGGAGGACCTCACTGAATTGGATGCTGCAATCAACGACTGCATTAAAAAGGCCTTGGAAAAAAACAGGTTCTTGGTTTTGGACAGTTTGACAACACTGCTTGTTTACAACCCGGAAAGAACCGTTGAAAGGTTTATGCACAGCCTGAGTGGGAAGACAAGAGCCAACCAGTTCAAAGCAATTTTTACTCTGGCAAGTGAAACAAAAAAAGAAACTCTTGGAATCATATCCCAATTCTGTGATAATGTATTAGAGTTCTAGGGCAATAACCCTGTTCGTTGCATCCTGAAGGCTATCCTGCAATTTTTGTTTTAACTCACTCAACTGCTGCTGCAAATCTTCTAACATGGCCTCTTTTTCCCTCAGTTCTTCTGCTGCTTCCTCCGCCTGTTTCTTTGCACTGCTCAATTCTCGCAACAGCTCTGATTCCTTTTGGCCGGCAGGCAATTGCTGCAGCTTCTTTTCAAGAGCTGCCAGCTCTGCATCAAGGCTGTTGAATTTCCAAAAAATTTGGCCAAAGAAATCAAATGACAGCATTTCCTGCAAGGCACCCAAACGCTTTTCCCTCTCCTTTTCCTTCAATTCAATTACGCCCCGGCCTATTGCTTTTTCGGTTTCCCTTAATAATTGTTTCAACCTAACTGCTTTTGGGTCCTTTTTCAAAGCATTGAAGGGGTTGGTTATCACAGCCTGCAGGAAAACAAAGAGCTCTTTTGGCAGAACATATTTCCCTGCAGCAGCTGCCTTCTGCAGCCTGTTCAACGGCTTATCAATTTTGGAGAAGAGGTCAATTGTTTTGCTCTTTGCATCCTGCTTTTCCCTGAGAAGAGCTGCTTTCCGCCCATTCAATTCCGCTATCTCCTTGAATTGTTTGCTCCCCTTTAGCTCAACCAGATTTTGCTCTGTCTGCTGCACTTGCTCTTTTGCTTTGGAAAGCCCTTTCTGAATTTTCCCAAGCTCCCTTTCAAGGCTTTCAATAGCGGCCTTTTTCCCCTCCAACCTTTTTACCTCGGCCCTTATTGTTTCAAGCAAAAAAACAGGCTTTGCTTTGCTGAACATCTGCTGCATGCTGGAAAAGGCGTCCTGCAGCTGCTTTACCGTTGAGCCAAGCTGCTTTATCTCACTCTTGAAAGAAATTGAAGTGTAAGCAATGTTCTTTCCAAACTGCTGGATTTCCCTCCTGAGCAAAGAACTTGCATTGCTGCTGTACTGCCTGATTGCAATTGGGTCTGTTGTACTGGGCGGCTGAAGCTTTTCAATCAGGCTGTTTAGCTGCCTTTCAGCATTCTTCTTTGCTGTTTCAACAATCTTCTGCAGCTTCTTGTTCTGCGCTTCAATTGGAGACTTGGATAAGTGGTCAAGGCCTGATTGCAGCTCCCTGAGCAAGTGCTTTACCTCGGCCAGTTTGCCTGCAACATCAACCTGCAGCTGCTTGTCAAGGCCGGAAACCTCATTGGAAAAAAATTGTTCAACCTCTGCCAGGTGCAGCTGAACAGGCTTTTGCTCCTTCTTTGAAAAAATCTTCCCAAAAAAACCCATACTATAAAATTAATTGAAATAGGGGATTTTAAATGAATGCTAATTGCAAGGTAAGGGGGGTTTTAAATGAATGCTAATTGCAAGGTAAGGGGGGGTTTTAAATGGATGCTAATTGCAAGGTAAGGCGAGCCGGAGGCGAGCACAGTCCATTGCGAAGCAATGGGCTCAAATCGCAGCCGGATTTCGCCGGCTAGCGGAACAGTGCTCTTTGAGAACCTTAAAAAACCCTTTATAACAGGATTCTTTTGAGGGAAATGTTTGATTTTAATGAGATGGTAACCAGGCACATTGAGAGGGAGAGCAGGGCAAAAAGCATTGGCAGGTACTACCCAAGCGAAATAGGGAGCTGCATGCGAAAGGTATGGTACAGCTACAAATATCCCAAACAGGTGCAGCCAGAGCTGCTGAAAATATTTGAGGTAGGGAACATGCTGCACGGCTTTGTTGTAGAGGTGCTGCGGAGCGAGAAAAATGCAAACGTGCAGCTGCTGAAAAGCGAATTCCCCCTGAGGATTGAAACCCCTGAATTTGTCATAAGCGGCAGGGTGGACGATTTGGTTTTAGTGAGGGCAAGCGGGAAAACAATTGTAGTGGAAGTGAAGTCAACAAAAAACATTGACTTTGTAAGAGAGGCAGCGGAATCGCATGTAATGCAACTGCAGCTCTACATGCACGCAACTGGAATCCACAACGGAATTGTGTTGTACATTGACAAGGGAAACCTGCAAAGCAAGCAGTTTGAGGTAAACTACAGCGAAGAACAGGTAAAGGAAAT
>JAFCFG010000100.1 GCA_017608725.1 Candidatus Iainarchaeum sp. | reverse complement strand
CCTGCTCTTTTTTTCTATCCAATTCATTTAACCAAACCTCCAAATGTGGTTTTGACTGGACAATGATAACATTTCTTTTTCCGGTTTTTCCGGAAACCTCGAATTCAAGGTACTGGGAATGCCAGTGCAGGCCGGATTTCTTCATTCCCAAAAACTCTGAAGCTCTCAAACCAGTTTCCCACAGAACAGCAATAACAGCCTTGTCTCTCGGGTTCTTTGCGCACTTAATCATTTCAGTGGCTTCTTTAATAGACAAAATTTCTTTTTTGAAAGCGTTTTCTTCCCTGCCTGCCTTGTGGCCCTCTCTGTTAATCCATTTCACTGCATCAGGAGCTGTTTCGTTGGAGGCAACGCCGAACAGCCAGCGGTAAAAGGTTTTGGTGGCTGCCTTATACTGCCACAAAGTGCTTTCACTGAAAGGCCTTGGCTCGAATTCAATGAAGCCCCCGTGCCTTTGGGGCAAAACATGCTTCTCAGGCTTCAAATTGTTGATAAAAGAAACCATCTCCTGCTTGGAAATATCTTCAAGCCTTTTCTCTGGAAATGCTTCAGCCAGTTTGACAAGAACGCGCAAAACAAAAGTATAGCTTGTTTTCTTAACGCCGTTGGCAACCTTTTCATTGTAATACTCAAGAATTTTGGCTTTATTGCAGGCCAGCATTGAAGAATTCTTCAACCTGCTTAAAACGAGTTCATGGCAATAAACATCCTTAGAAACCATAGCTACTATAGTGAATCAATGGTTTTAAAAACCCTTACTATAATTCCCATACGACACTATAGTAACTGACCTCATCATTGCCCACAGAAATGCATAGGGATATACCTTAAAATTAATGGTTGTCACTGGGTGACCACGTTTTTTGTTTTTGTGGTCACCTGAGCGTGCTTGGTTTCTTGTGTTCGCCTAAATGTTGTTTTATTACTTCTTCTGACAGGAATTTGGCAAATGGCTTGTAGTTTTTTTTGTTTCCTGCTGCCTGTGTTCTCATGTATGCTTGCCTTCTTTTTAGTGGGATGTTTGTGAATGGGAATTCTTTTTGTTGCAGGATGTAATTCATTAGGAGCCTTGCCATTCTTCCATTCCCATCAGCGAACGGGTGGATTCCTGTGAATTTTGTGTGGAATTTTGCAGCCAACTCTACAGGGTGCATGAGTTTCTCGTTATCTGCCAGCCATTGAATTAGTTTTTTCATTAGCCCAGGTACTTCTTGTGGTAGTGGAAACTCGTGGGTTGACCCCCTAATGTAAACCTTAACTGGCCGGTAAATTCCTTGGTATTGTTCGTAGCCGGATATTTTTTCCAGTAGAATGTAATGCAGCTGCAGAATTATTTTTTGCGATATTTTTTGGTTTATTTTCATGTATTTATCGTATCTGTCAAGGCATGCTTTGAGGTTTAATGCTTCTTGTTCTTCTCTGTCAAGGCCAGTGATTATAATGTTTCTTTTTTCATATTTCTTGATTTGTTTTTCTTGTTCTAAGATTCTTGATGTTTCAGAGTATGTGAGCGAGCTCCCCTCTATTGCATTGGAGTCTGTTATGAATGTTATCCGCTCTCTTCTTACAAACTCCTCTCTTTGGGATTTGGTAAGTTTTTTTAGAAATTCTTTCTTGTTTTCTGCAGCTTTTTGCAGCTTGGCTGCTCTCTGGTTTGAGATAAATTCTGTTAGCGGCGGAACAAGAACAACATGCTCTTTTTTCTTGCATTTTTTCTTTAACTCTTCAAAAGCAGGCAACAACCGAGTGTTGTCTGGTTTTTCAGGCCCAAGGTAAACGCTTTCCTTAACCCATTTTTGGCACTGCTTGAAAGACTCTTCTAAATAGTAGTATTTCTTGCCTTTTACAGTTCTAGAGATAATACGACTCATACTTAGTTATCACTGAAAACAGTATTTAAACTTAACTCAGTGATAACTCGTTGTTATCACAAAAAACAACATTATGCATAGAACCAGTGATAACTATCTCTTTCTTTTTTTCCAAAAATCAACCAGCCGATTTATTATCTGGTCGTAGCTTTCTCCCTTTTTTCCTAAATCCATCAGCTTATCTCGAGTTTTTTTCAAGCTGGATTGATGTTGCTCCTTCTCTGCTTGGCGTGTTCAAAACACCTTTTGTTCTTTATAAAGCCAGGTTTTATTGTGCGGGGTTGCAGCTTGAGATTTTTTGAGAATCTTGTTGAAAAAGATGAAACATTTGAGATAAAAGGCAAAGGCCCCATTCATCGCATTCTCGAAAAGTCAATGCAGCTTTTTGACGAGGAATGGTGGCTTGCACAAAGCAACAAATCCTTGCGAAATTTTATCCAGAATGAATTTGCGAAGAAAGACAAGAAAAAGGAGGGCTTACGGCCAGATTTTGTATGTGTTGATGTGGAAAACAAATTTGTTTTTGTTGAACTAAAAAGGCCTTCCCATTCAATAAATAAGAAGGATATAGGCCAGCTCGAACAATACTTGTTACTGGGTGGGCATGTTGCAGGGAAAAAGATAAACCGCGACGCTCGTGCTCTTCTGAAAAGAAGAACCGGCATGGAGTTTTTGCCTTTCAGTGAACTTATTCAAAAGCTAAAAAGTGGTATCAGGAATACCTAAAAGCGTTGGAGAAAATTGAAAAAGAGGAAGCTATTTAATATAATCAGCAAGCTTTCTCTGATTCTGCAAAAAATCCAACAGCTTGCTCTCCTTCTTCCATAACCTAAAGGGGGTTTGCAGTTTCTTCTCAACAAAGGCAAGGGCCAACTTCAAACTGGAAAAAGCCAATGGTTTTTTGGAAAAAGCATTTCTTGCCGATTCGCGAATAACCCAAACACCCAAACCAACTTGATACTCGGATGAAATCTCTCTGAAAACGATAGCACTGGCTTGGCGCTTAATTTTCTTCAAATATTCGCAGACTGCCAATCGTGCTGAGTAATAAGCGCCCTCAACATTTGAAGCATACGTCTTTCTGCCCCCATAAAACTCATGGTCCTGAATGATATGAATCTTTGAAGCATCCTTTTCCTGATACCAGACCGAACCAGGAATCCAGGTTTCAAGGCTCTCAAAAGACCAGCTTCCAGGGACTAAGAGAATGAAGAACCTATTTCCAAGATACTCTGACATAAAGAGCTGTATTTCTCCAAGCTGCTGAAAATATTTTATCTCATCAATTAAAGCCTTTCCTATTGCGTCATCAGTTGCAGAAATGGACCACCTTGTGGGGACAAGCTTCCTGTTCTTCCCAATGCCAAGGGTTCCAGCACTCAGCAATTTGTACAGCCTGCTTATTGGAAAACCGGATTTGTACAGGGAAAGAAGGGCATCAGCCGACTTCAAATCTGTGTCAGAAACAGTGTAATCAATTTTTCTCGCAATCCTTGGGTTTTCCTCAAGAGACATTTTTATTAGGGGAGCAGAGGGGCCAAGAGGTGCAATGCTTTCGTGGAAGGAAAGCTTGGGCAGGGGCTTTGATTTGAGTTTTACATCTATTGCTGTTGGGTTTGAGGCCATCACCAGCTCCTGCATCTCCACCAAATCGTAATCAGGGTTTGAAGCTGAGTTTACATCAAGCCTTTTGCTGCTCCTCAGCAGCTGCTGCCTTAGGGAAATGATTCTCTCCTCGGTTAAGCCAAACCACTTTTCCGGTGCATCAAGCATTTCTGAATTCATAACCTCGGTTGGGGCAAGAGGGGCTATCTGCACTTCTGGGTAGTTGCTCCAGCTCACAAAAAGAGAGGGAGGGCTGCTTCCGGTAAAGCTGTTGCCCTTTATGTTTGCCACAACCCTTTGCTGCTCACTGTGCTTAAGTAAGATAGGGCAATAGCTCAGGCCACAGAGCCTCTTGCCCTTGCATTTTATGCAAAGCTTGGGGGAAATCATTGCCAACAAATAATCCTTTGTTGGCTAATGAATAAATAAGTTAATTGCCTCAGGGGAAAGCGGGTTTGTCGCTTAATTCCTGATTGAAGTTAAAAATTTCTGCTTTTCAAACCTATTTTGGCAACAAATCTGGTTTTTCCAATAATTTCCTGCTTAAAACCCAATTAACTCATTT
>JAFCFG010000003.1 GCA_017608725.1 Candidatus Iainarchaeum sp. | reverse complement strand
TAGCAATGTACCACAACAATACGCTTTTTTTTAATTTTCCCTCAACAGTTTGAATGGTGTTGCTGTTTGTGCGGAATAATCGGCGGATTTCTCAGTGAAGAAGAAACACAAAAAAGCCTAAATGCAATGCGAAGAGGCAGGGACGGAAGCAAAATCCTTACCTGGTCAAATAGAGGGCTTTGCCTTGGCTTCCAAAGGCTTGCAATCATCAGCCCAAATGATGAAAACAGCTTGCAGCCAATTCTGAGCAATGACGGCCAGGCAGCAATTGCAATGAACGGGGAAATATTCCCCTACAAAGAGCTGAGGGAGCAATTGAAGCAATCAGGGTTCAAATTCAAGAGCACTGGGGATGCTGAAGTCCTCCTAAACCTTTACCTTTACAAAGACCTCAAATTTTTGGATGACCTGGACAGCATGTTTGCCGCTGCAATAATGGATTTCAGGAAGGGAAAGATTCTGCTGTTTAGGGATTGGGTTGGCGAGCTTCCACTGCACTACATCTACAGCAAGGAAAAAAAGCAGTTTGTTTTTGCTTCAGAATTCAAGGCCTTGATGTGCCTGCCCTATTACAGCATTGATGCCGTTGAAACAGTAGGGCCTGGAACAATACTTGAATTTGATTTAAACAGCTTTGAACTGCAGGAGCACGCTTACTACAATTACCCAGATGCCAGTCCTTCAGATTACCCAAATTTGGAGGAAATCGGAAAAAGAATAAATCAATTAATGAAGGCCTCTGCTGCAGAGAGAATAATCTCTGATGTCCCAGTCTGCTGCCTGTTCAGTGGCGGGGTTGACAGCCTGCTCTCCGCTGTTTTGCTGCGCGAATTGCTGAAAAAGCAGGGAAAGGGCATAACACTCTACACCTTTCACATAGAGGAAGAGCCTGTTACAGAACAATCTGATTTGTTTCACGCGAAGAAAGCAGCAAAAGAGCTTGGCTTCAATGACCTGCGCATTGTAAAGGTCAGCAAGCACAAGGTTCTAGCCAAATTACCCGAGATAATTTTTTCCCTGGAGGAAAAAAGGGGAAAAGACTTTAACCTCTATCCTGCAATTGCAAACTTCTTCCTTGCAAAGAGAATTGCTGCGGACGGCTTCAAGGTTGTTTTCACTGGTGAAGGCGCTGATGAGCTTCTTGGAAGCTATGGCAGCAGCGGAAATTACAGGGTAACAGAGGAAGAGGTTACCTCCATTCCCTACAGAAAAAAGCTGCTGCAGAACCTCTTCAAGGGCGTTTTGATGCGCACATCCAAGGTAATGCTTTTCAATGGCCCGGTTGAGAGCAGAACCATTTACTTGAACAGGCCTCTTGCTGAATTCATGATGAACATCCCGCCCGGGTTTTTGCGAAAAGACAAATGTTGGAAGATGCCCTTTGTTGAGGCATTTAAAAAAGAGGTTCCGGAAAAGCTACTCTCTAGGCCAAAAGCTCGCTTCCAGGTTGCAACAGGCATAACCGCACTCAAAGAAGATGTTGAAAAGCATTACAGCAGCTACGGCAGCACTGACGAGGAAATATTCAAGAACATTTTTAGAGAAAAATTCGGGAAGAAATGATTAGCAGCGTCTAGACAACTTCATCATTCATCTATGAAGCCCTTTATATTCTTATTATCCATCTTGTCAAGGCTGCCTAATATCTCTGCATTTGAAGCACAATTTAAAGCATTAAGTTTAAAAGTATTCGACATCCTGTTGCCCTTCTTTTGGACTTCGCCTATGCCCTTCATAGAAATTGGTTTTCTTTTACTTGCTTCAAAAATCGAGCAAACTTTTCTTATAGTGGGAGGGTCTTCAATGCCCAACCTGCGCCTCAAAGTAAAACTGGCGATGGGTTTTTGTATTCTTACTACATCTCTGATGCTAGCTTTTTCCGCAACTATCCTGTCACCAATACGCTTCTTGAACCTTAAAAATTGACGCATCTCTTGGCTTGGGGTCTTTTTTGGTCTTGGCATGCCAAAAGAATTAGTGTGAGAAGAATTATTTAAATCAATCCATTCTTTTTTATTTGTTCCAGCAAAGCGATTCTGCAAAAGGCGTTTTTGAACACTGTGTAAGATTTCAAAATTCACTTGTACTGCTTGAATTCTTTTGCTATTCGCTCATTCCTAAAAAAAGGACGATTAGCAGCGTATTCTCCAGGATAAAGACATTGTTGTGGGGTGTAGTTGTTATTCGCTTTTTTTGCCGCCAATCATAAAAAGGGTTCTTTCTCTTGGCAACCAGTATAATAGTTGTATCAATAAGTGTTCAAATTTATTTCCTTTTTTCTTAGGTAGAAGAAAGAAAGTTTTGCCAAAAACCTTATTGTGTATAATCCGCATATAGTTGCTTAATGTTATTGGCCTGTAAGCGTTTTCAAAAGTGAAGCCATTTGCTTCAAACCAATTAAGTAATTCACTTACCTTAAAAGCGGTTTCTCTTGGATGCAACAAGTAATCTGCTGCAATCGAATCGTTTTTTGTCCCATACATTAACTTTGCAAAATTAAGTCTCTTCCCTTTAGGAATAAGAGTTATCACCTTTCGCTTGGCTTTTGAAAGGAAGCGCCCATAAGAGTTGTACAATTCAACAGAAAGCAAGCCGCCTTTTTTAGTGTGCCTGACACACTCTAAGAAACCAGCATAAGGATTAGCCAAGTGATGTAGAACACCGCTTGATATTACAATATCAAACTTACCTAAACCACTTATCCCTTCCTCAATGTTACCTTGAACAAATTTCACATTTCTTAACTTGAATTTTGAAGCCAGTTCCTTTGCTTTGCTAATAGAGTGATTGCTTAGTTCAACCCCGACAACTTTTTTGCAGTATAGAGCAAATGCAACAGACTTCTCACCAGTCCCACTACCCAAATCAAGCACTGTTTTCCCTGCTAATTGTTCAGGCAACAAGTTGATTGACTGCAGAGTCGGCTTGATTATCAGCATTAGTTCGTGCTTTGTTTTTGGTCTAAGGTCGGGAAAGGGGTAATTTTCATAAAACTCTTTGACTTTATCTGTTTCCTTCACTAGCATTTTTTTTCCTGCTTCCATTCCTAAAGCCCTATCCTATCTCATAAGAAAAATCATACTTCGTAAGGATTTATTAGTGGTAAATACAGAAAACACAATAAATTAATAACACAATTGCATATGCCTAGAATTTACTGTCTTTCCCATTAAAAATCAAATGATTAGCAGCGTCTAGCAGGCTCCAAGCAGCAGCTCAGTGCCAAACCAATCCCTGCAGGGCTTAACTTCTGGGTTCGAAACGAGTCCAGGTGTTTCCCCTGCGGTATGGCCGCTAATCACTAAATATTAGGTCTGCTGCAATTTAAAAAACTTGCCTTTTCCATCTTTTCTGCTGCAATTGTTCTCAGCCCACTCTGCAATTGGAACCCCGAATCAGAACAGCCGGAAAGCCCTATGTCAAAGCCTTCTGCAAAGGCAAGTCCCACTTTGCTAAAATAGTTTGCTGTTGAGCCAAATATTGGCGAGTCTGTTATCAAATGCCATTGTTGAATTCGTTGTTTGGGTTTTTAAAAAACCTTGGGCAGGCCCCGGGCCTAGTTTGCATTTATTTTCCTCACTTCTTTTTGCCCCTCTTTGCAGCTTTTTTCTTTGCCGGCTTTCTGGCTTTACCTTTGCCTGACGCCTTCTTTTTCTTCTTGTCGCCAATCAATTCAGCTGCAATTCTCAGGCCCTTCCTCAGCAAGAATTCTCTCTTTGCTCCAGCGCAAATCATTTTTCCATTCTTGAACAAAAGCAGGGTAAGCTTTGGCTCATTAATCCTAAGAATCGCACCAGGAAACTGCTCCGGCTCATACTCAACGTTGTCAAGCTTCAAAGCAATCTGGAACAAATCAAGAGTCTGATTCAAATTAGCGGTAGCAACAAGGTTGACAACATTGTATTTTACTTTCTTCTGAATCTTGACCTTGCCCTGTATTTCGTGAATCAGCTTGCTTGCCTTTCTAATCGCCAAGCTGATTTCCTTTTCGCTTGAGGCACCGGAACAAATCACTTTCCCGTTCTTGAAAAGCAGCATTGAAACCTTGGGCTCTTTCAGCTTCAAAATCGCACCAGGAAACTGCTCTGGCTCATACTCAATGTTCGGAATACTGATTGCAAGATTGTACAAGTCAAGTGTTGCATTCAAATTAGAGGAAGCAACTAGGTTCACAATAGTGTATCGCACAAGGCATCAACCCCCAAGGCCATTAAAAAACCCTTTTTAAATTACTAATAAAAAGGTTTCGCAAGCCTTAAAAAGCTATTTAAAAAGAGGCCAAAGGGCTTTGTCGCAAAATTAATTTTTGTTGCAAATCACTTCGGTCGCCAGAGATTGCTGAATTATCTTGGTTTCCTCTGCTTTCTTTGCCCTTCTCTATAGTATTTAAACATTTCCAAATTGCTATTATGTAGTTACATTGATTTGGATAGACTCCAGTAACGGTGTATGCTATGGTGAACAAGAAGGCAAATGGAAAGAGAGGAAAGACAAGGAGAAAGCTGAAGGCAAAGAGAGGCAAGCCAACTATTAACAAGCTGCTTCAGGACATAAAGAGAGGCAGCAGGGTTAAGGTAGTGATAGATCCAAGTTTGCACAGTGGAATGCCGCACAAAAGCTATCATGGTGCTCCGGGAGTTGTTGCAGAAAAGCAGGGAAAGCTGTATGCAGTTGATGTTAAAAAGGGTTCACTGCAAAAAAGATTGCTGGTTCACAGCGGGCATTTGCAGGTCGTAAAGTAGGTGTTTTGAAAATGATTGGAGAAAAGATATTGCACCAAAAGCCAGTCACCTTGAACGAGGTAAAGCAGTTGCTTAGTGCAAGGAAAAAGGAGAAGGATTTGAGTTATGAGCAGGATTTAACCCTCAAGTACGCAAAGCGTTTTTCAAAGCTAAGCCCAGCCAATGCAGAAAAGCTGTATGCTGAGCTCAGAAAAGTGGTTGGATTGAGTGATGCTCAGGCTGCGAAGATAGTTGACCTGCTCCCCGAGAAAAAGGAAATAGTCCAGATGATGTTTCCAAAGGACAGCAAGGTAAATGACGCTACGTTTGAAAAGATTCTTAGCCTTTGCAGGAAATTCAGGAAATAACTGGGAGAGTTGGGTCATGCCAAACGAAGAAAGGGCTTTGGTATTGGATTACTTGCCAAAAGGAAAGCCAGATAGCTATAAGAGTGAACCCATTGCCCAGCTGTTGGGAGAGCAATTTTTCACTTTGCTTGAAGTGGTTCCAAAGGGAGAGCTAAAGGTATTGGAAAGCGTTTACGTTGGCAAGGAGGAAAGGGACAAAATCGATTACATCAAGAGAAGGATAAACAGCGATGAATTGACGAGCACTGCCTCGGCTGAATTGGAAAAAGCGATTGAGAAGATAGTGGAGGAGAACACAAAGAGATTCCTTGATTTTTACAATACCGCTGGGCCAATAACAATCAGGAGGCATCAGCTGGAGCTGTTGCCCGGTTTTGGAAAAAAGCACATGCAGGACATAATTAAGGAGAGGAGAAAGAAGCCCTTTGAATCGTTTGAAGACTTGAACAAAAGAGTGCACTTGCTGCCTGACCCATTCAAGGCTATTGTTAAGAGGATTGAAACAGAGCTTAGGGAACAGAATTTGAACCATTACCTCTTTGCAAGGCCCCCTGTAAAGGAGAAAAAGTTTTTCAGAAGGTAGATTTCTTTCCATGTCTTTGCTGAATGAGCTCCACAGTTTAATGGTTAAGTATAGGTTTAGGCCAAATAGAAGGCTTGGGCAGCACTTCATGATAAACGAAGCAGTCCTTGAAAAGATGGCAGAGCTAGCGGGACTGCAAAGCAATGACGTTGTTCTCGAGATTGGCGCTGGAACAGGCTTCCTTACAAGGCTGCTTCAGAGAAAGTGCAAAGTAGCTGCAGTTGAAATCGATGAAAAACTTTGTACTTTGCTTGAGCAAGAAATGCGGAAAGAGAACCTCCAGCTGTTGTGCGGTGATTTTCTCAAAGTTCGGCTGCCCCCTTTCAACAAGGTTGTGGCCCTGCCATCCTACTCAAACAGTGCTGCAATAATGTACAAGTTGTTTGAGCACGAGTTTGAATCAGCTGTCCTTGTTTTTCAAAGAGAGTTCGCTGAAAAGCTTGTGGCACTGCCTGGTTTCATGGAATACAATGCCCTCAGTGTTTTAATACAGTACGGCTTTGAAGTAAGCATTGTGCAGAAGGTTGAACCAGGAAACTTTTTTCCAAAGCCAGAGGGCGAGAGCTGCATAGTAAAAATGGTTAAAACAGAGGCTTATGGAAAAGTAAGAGACAAAAAGGCATTTGCCTTCTTTGTGAAATCCGTTTTCAGATTCAAGAACAAGAACTTGAGGAACGCTCTTTTGAAAAGCTATCAGTTCATCAAAGAGGACTTGAATTTGAGGGAGAATGAATTCAGGGAAAGGGTTGAAAAACTGCACATGCACGATGTTAAGCTAAACCTGATCTCAGTCAGGGAATTTGTGCAGATATTCAATTTCCTTACTGGAACTTCTGCAAAATGATTCTCTGCAATTCGATTACGTTTGACTTTTTCGCATACCTTTCCGCTAACTGCAGCTTCCTCTTGTTTTCCGAGTAGATTGTAAAAAGCTTTTGCCCTTTCTTTATCTTTTCTCCCTCTTCAACGTGCAGGAACAAACCAGCTTTTTTGTGCCCTGGCGCGCCAGCAATCTTCGCGATCTTAATGCATTCCCTCACATTTATGCTGCTTATTTCGCCGAATGAAGTGCTCTTAATGGTTTTCCTCAGCCTTGCTTGCTTTATTTCCTCACTGCTCAAGTGCTTTGCTCCCTGGGCCTTAATTATTTCCTTCATTTTCTTCAATGCCTTCCCGCTCTGCAGGATTTCCTTTGCCAGGGCATAGCCCCTGCCCTTCTTTGTCTTTCCAACCAATTCAAATAGCACGCCTGCCAACTCACAGCTTTTTTGGGCAAGGTTGTCAAAGAACTTTCCCTCCAAGATCTCCATCACATACTTTGCCTCTGGTCCTGGTCCAAAAGCCCTCCCGCTTGGTTCCGTTCCATCAGTTAAAACCGCCTCAACCTTCATCCCAAGCTTTTTTCCAACAGCAATTATCTTTTTCGCCATGTCGGCTGCCTTCTCCTTCGTATGAATCTTCACATCTGGGCCAACAGGCAAATCAACAACAACGTACTTGCTTCCAACGCTTGCCTTTTTGGCCATCACACTTGCAATTATCTGCCCAGGCGGGTCCAAACTGAAGGGGTGCTCTACCCTAATTATCTCATCGTCAACAGGCGCCAGGTCCAAAGCGCCCCCCCATGCGATTACTCCGCCGATTTTTTCAGTTACTTTCTTTATCTTGGAGAGGGGCAGGCAGACATCTGCAAGAACCTCCATTACATCAGCTGTTCCAGCAGCAGAGGTAATGCTTCTGCTGCTTGTTTTTGGGATATAGTAGCCAGCAGCTGCAACAATTGGCACGATAATCATCGTTGTCCTGCCGTTTGTTCCACCAACACAGTGCTTGTCCAGAACAGGGCCTTTCTCAAGCTTCAGCTGCTTTCCGTCCTCTGTTAATGCTTTGGTCATTGCAACGGTTTCATCCAGGGTGTATCCGTGGATGTACACAGCAGTAATAAAGGCAGCTACTTCCAGCTCACTCAGCTTGTTGTCTCCAATGTCCCTGACAATCCCCTTTATTTCCTCTTCGCCCAGAGTTTCACCATTCATCTTTCTCTTTATGAAATGCAGGCTCTCCGGTTTTTCAACAGGTCTTACCCTGACCTTTTTTCCGCTCTTCAAGGAAAGTTTTTCGGCAACATCCTTGAAAATCCCAACCTGGTTTCCCTGCAGCATTGTTTTGGTTATATCAACAACTGTCACTGTCCTTTTCTTGTTTAGCAAGTTGGTTAGCTCAACCCTGTCAAGGGGAAAAACACCTAGCTCGTCTGCATCACTGTGGTTCAACAGGCAAATCATTCTGTTTGCCTCAATATCAAAGGTCTTTGCCTTCATTTCCCTGCTGTATTCGTTCTTGCCCTCGGCCATAAAAAACCAGAATAAAAGAAGTTAAAAGCAGTATTTAATTCTTTCCTGGCTTTAGGGCTTGGAGCACTTTTTCCACGAGCTTTTTTGGGTTTGCATCGTAAAC
This sequence comes from Candidatus Iainarchaeum sp., assembly GCA_017608725.1. Lineage (GTDB taxonomy): Archaea > Iainarchaeota > Iainarchaeia > Iainarchaeales > JAFGDB01. Next base: position 11,281 of record JAFCFG010000003.1, on the reverse strand, counting down.
AATTTGGGTTGCCTCTTTGCCCTGCAGCACTTCTTGTTCATATTCCATTACCCTGTCAGCAAAACCGCCTGAGCCAACCAGTATGCCAATCAGTCTGCCTTCAGCGTAAGCAGCAGCAAACTCATTCATTGTTCCAATTCTTCCCCCAACTATTATCACTGCATTGCACGAACGAACAAGAACAACGTTTCTCCCGGGAAATCCAAAGCCAGTGAAGACAACTGCGTCGCTTGGCTCAACCGGGTAATTGTATTTTTCCAGATGCTCTTTTTCATTAGCAGCAGGGCTTATGCCTATTACCATTGCTCCCTTTTTCTTTGCCCCCTTTGCCGCTGCAAGAGACAATCCTATAGTTGCACCATAGAGCAGAATGCAACCCTTCTCTGCAATTGCTTCTCCAACTTGCCTTGCTTTTTCCAACAGCTCTTTTGCGTGTTCTCCGGAAGCGCTGCCCATTATGCCGATTTTTGGTTGCATAAAAAGATCAACCGATTATTTAAAGTCCTCTTCCCTCAGTACTCTGTCATACATCTCTTTTTTGAATAGCTTTATAAGAGCCAGGGCCATTGTTGGATTAACGATTCCAAGCCTATTGTTTGCCCTTTGGAATTCCGCATAGGTTTTCTTGCTTGGGTTTTTGAAAAAGCGCTTCATTGCAATTTTACAGCCTCTGTAGGCGCTTTCATCCTTTGGCCTTGGCCTTTTTGAAGTTTTTCCGCCCTTTGCTCTAACGTTTTGGATATGTTTTCCCTGAATTCGCCTGCTCATGAAAATATCTATCTCTTTCCAAGTATTTAAAGCTTTTTAAAGTGCCCCGGCTCTTGAATATCTCTGGAATTGAAGGGCTTTAATAGAATTAAGCTTAAAAGTATTTGGCACCCTTTCCAAAGGCTCTTGAATATCTCTGGAATTGAAGGGCTATTTTGGGCCATTGAATTTAAAAGTATTCAGCAGATTGTCTGGTGCCAAGTTATTTGGGGTTTATTAAGCCTCGCAAAGCTGACACTGCCTTAGGATGGCCGTCATTATTTTTTTTGCTTTAATTTTCCTTTGGAGAAATTAATTAAATTCTGCCAATGTGGCGCTGGCATTTTTTTGGTCTTTGTGGCAATTAATTCCTTCCAATTGGAGTTAGAGCCCGATTTCCTTGTTCAATTGCTTTATGGCTTTAGCTGCTGCGCCGGCAAAATCATCAGTTTCCTGCTTTTCGTAAGCGTAGTTTATTCCGCTGCTTGAGTTAATCCTTGCAAGCTGCAGCTCATAGCCTGCTTTGCGCATTGCTGCCGTAACATCTGCTGCACTGCCGCCCTGGGCCCCGACACCGGGAATTAGTAAGGGAACGCTTGCCTTGCTCTGTACAAAAAAGCCAACAATCCTTTCAAACTCTTCGATTGAGGTTGCTCCAACAACTGCCCCAACGTTTCCATTGGCGTTAGTGCCCCATTTAACTATTTTCTCAGAAATAATTGAATAAAACAGCTTTCCATCGCATTCAAGGTTCTGGATTTCTGCCGCTCCCTTGTTGCTTGTCCTGTTCAACAGGTAAATGCCTTTTCCCTTTTCCTCGCACCACTGCACGAAAGGGGCAACACTGTCCTGGCCCAGAAACGGAGAGAGGGTAACACAGTCTGCTTCCCAGAAATCAAACACTTCTCTTGCATAAGCAGCATTTGTTTTTCCAATGTCGCCCCGCTTTGCATCCAAAATAAGCGGGATGCCTTTTTCCTTTACATGCCTGCAAACATTTTTCAGTGCCCTCAGGCCTTCAAAGCCGTACTGTGCATAAAAAGCATAGTTTGGTTTTATTGCACCTGGCACTGCCCCCTCTGCAATAGCAGCATCAATTATCTGCTTGTAGAAATTGGTGATTTTTTCTTCAACGCTTCCATTCTTTATTGGAATCCTTTCAAGTACTGGGTCTGCTCCCATGCAGACAATGGAACCGGATTCCTTTGCTTTCTCCCTTAATAATTCGCTGTAATTCATTGCTTCTCACCTTCGCGCTTTTTGCTCCATTCCTCCGGGTTTTCAAAGTATTCCTTTATTGAGTCAAACTGCTCTTTCTCTATCTTTCCCTTTTCAAGCAGTATGTTCAGCATCTCACTTATGGTGAAAACGCTGTGCAGGGCATAGCCCTTTTCTTCAACGTCCTTTTTGCCTCCTTGTTCCCTGTCAACCAGTACAATTAGGTCCTTTACCTTCAGGCCTGCTTCCAGCAGGGGTCCAATGGCCTCAAACTTGCTTGCCCCTGTTGTAATCAGGTCGTCGTAAACCAGGATTGTTTCCCCTTCCCTGAACTTGCCTTCAATTGCCCTTTTTGTTCCGTAGCCCTTCTGCTCTTTTCTTGGGTAAATCATTGAATAGTTTCCCTGCAGTGCAACAGCTGTTGCAATTGGAATTGCTGCATATGGAATTCCCGCTATTCTGTCAAAGTGCAGTGGCTTGGTTAGCTTAATCAGCTCACTTGCCACATTCCTCAAAGCGTTTGGATATGAAACAAGAATCCTCAAATCAATGTAGATTGGGCTAAGCAGCCCGCTCTTCAAAGTGAACTCTCCAAATTTTACCGCCCCAATCTTAAACAGCTCATTGCACAACCTTTCCTTTGAACTCATTAATAACCCCCTTTTTTGTAAGTGTTTTTTTATCAAATCAATTAAAAAGCTATCCTAATCATTAAAAAGCCATCCCAAAATGCCTTGTCCTTTTTTCAACCACCAGCCCTTTCAATTGTAAGCCTTTTCAAATCAATTAAGAATGTTCCATAATACGGGCTTTTCCTGCCCCTTGCTGCCCTGAATCGAATGCTTTCTTTTCCCCTTGAATTAATCCAACTTCCCTGAAACAAAAACCCTTTCAACACTGCCCTGCAATTCCCATGTTGCAAAAGGGCTCCAGTTGCACTTGGTTTTAAGGCAGCCGTTTTTTACTGTTTGTTTCTTCTGCAAGTCAATCAGGGTGAGGTCAGCGTCCTTGCCAACCCTTATTTCCCCTTTTTCCTGCAGGCCATAGCGCTTTGCAGGGTTTAAACAGCACTTTTCAACAACTGTGTGCAACTCAAGCTTGTCCCTGTTCACTGCGTCCAAAAGCAATGGAAGCATTGTTTCAATCCCTGGAACGCCGCTTGGTGCCTCCCAGTAGGGTTTTTCCTTCTCCGCTACTGTGTGGGGGGCATGGTCTGTTGCAATCAAATCGATTGTTCCCTGCTTCAAACCCTTCCAAAGTGCTTTCACATCCTCACTGCTTTTAAGGGAGGGGTTCATTTTAGCAAAGTTCCCCATTTTTTCCGTGGCTTCCTCTGTTAGAAAGAGGTGGTGTGGAGTAACCTCGCAGGTGATTCCCTCTCTTGATTGCTTTGCCTCCCTGATAAGCTCAAGCCCCTGGGCACTGCTAACATGGCATATGTGGAGCTTGTTGCCAATCTCTGCCTGCAATTTCAAAGCTTTCTCAATTGACTTTGCCTCTGCCTCGCAGGTCCTGATTTTTGAATGGTATCTTGCATGGTTCCATCCCCCTTCCTTTGCCATTGCGGTATTCTCTTTAATAGTTTCCTCGTCCTCAGCGTGAACTGTTACAACAATGTCTCTTTGCTTTGCAATTGAAAAAATCCTCCTCAGGATGTTTTCGTCTGTAACAAGCAGGTTGCCAGTGCTTGCTCCCAAAAAAACCTTGAAGGAGGCAATTCCCTCAACTGCTTCCAGCTCCTGCATGTTGTCATTGCTTGCCCCAAAGTGGAAAGCGAAATTGCATTTGCTGTCCGCCTTTGCAACCTTTTTCTTTTGCTCCAGCGCCTGCCTTGTTGTACAGCTTGGGCTGTTGTTTGGCATGTCAATAACAGTTGTTACGCCGCCGGCAATTGCTGCACTGCTTCCAGTGCTCCAGTCCTCTTTCTGTGCTGCTCCCGGAATCCTAAAATGCACGTGCCCGTCAATAAGCCCGGGCAGGAGGATTTGTCCCCTGCAGTCAATTCTCTTTGGTGCATGCACGTTTTGCTCTATTGCAGCAATCTTTCCTCCTTTTACTAGGACGCTTTTTGGCAACAACTTGCTGCCAATAAAAACCAATGCGTTTTCAAGAACAAAGTCCATCAGGCTTACCTCCATTAAATCCTTCTTTTCCTCATGCTATTTCTTTTGGTCTTTTTCCTCTTTTTTGGTTTCATAATCCTTGTAAGTTGTTCCTAAAATTTTGCCGCTTGCTATAAATATGCCCCTTCCTTTTCATATCCCCTGCAATCTCAGGTGTTTTAGCATAACCAGAATGCCTTCCGCTTCTAATCTCACGTGCTGCAAGATTACAGGCTTCAATTCTCCTCTTCAACAAAGCAACCCCTTCTTGCCTATTCATTCACTGCTGCCTCCACTCTGCAAACTCCTTAATCGGCACGTCCTTGCCGCATTTTAACAGGGCCTTTGAGCCAAATTCCTCTGTTTCCCTCAATTGCTTGCTGTTGAAAACAGGGCCATCCTTGCACACAAGCCATTTCCCCAGAACGCAGCTGCCGCAGATGCCGGTTGCGCACCTCATATAGCGCTCCAAATTCAATTGGCAAGGGACTTTATACTTCTCGCACAGTTCGAAAACCTTCTTGAGCATTGCTTCTGGGCCGCAGCCGAAAACGCAGTCAAATTTCTCTTTTTCAAGCAGCCTCTGCAAGGGAGCAGTAACAAATCCTTGTTCCTCCAATGAGCCATCATCAGTTGTTATGTATAAATCATGGGTTGTTTTTCTTAACCTTTCAGCGAAAAGACATTCCTTTTCTGTTCTTGCTCCGTTTATAATTGCTGTTTTGATTCCCTGCTTTTGCAGTTCCTCTGCTAGAAGGAGAATCGGTGCTGCTCCGCAGCCCCCTGCTACAATGCAGGCTTTCTTTACCCTGCTTGTGCTAAATCCGTTTCCGTATGGCCCCCTGATTCCAATCTTGTCTCCCTCTTTTAATTTAAAAAGCGCTTTTGTGAATTTTCCTTTCTCCTGAACTGTTACTGCACATTCTTTTCCTTCTGCTGTAAGAGTAAATGGCTTTTCGTCAATGCCTGGCAGCCATAGCATTGCAAACTGCCCTGGCTTTGCCTGCATTGGAAAGTCAAGCCGGAATGAGCGGATGCTTGGCGTTTCCTGCGAAATTTTTTTTATTGTTGCCGTTTCTGGTGTTTCAGTCATTGTTGCCCTCCCAATTTTTCTTCCACCATTTTTTCAATTAATTCAAAGCCTATTTTGGAATCTTCCGGCAGCTTTTTGGAAAGCATTTCAATCATTTTTTCCCCCATTTGCGCCGTTCTAAGCAGCTCTTTGTGGTTTATTTGAGATACGCTTCCTACACCGCCTAGTGCAATAATTGATTCTATTTGTTTTGCGTTTCCTCTGGCTCTTTTTTCCATGTCTCTAAGTTGCCCTTGGTTGTATTCTGCATTTCCTTTGAATGCTGCCTGGGCTTTTTTCAGGATTTCTGCAGCTGCTTTGTGGGTTTCAGCTGCCTCTTTAAAGTCAAGTTTTCTTCGCTGGTATGCCCAAACTGCAGAGTGGACCTTTTCTGTTTCCTTAATCAATTCAAGGCAGGCTTTGTCATTGGAAGTAAAAATCCTTCTTGCCCCTTTTCTGCCTTCAATTATTTTTCTTAAAAGGACTGTCTGCAATCCAAGTCTGAGAATGCTTTTGCCTCTTGGGCTTGCAGGCAAATCCTTTGCCTCTATTATGGTTTGTGCAATCTTTGAGAGGCCTACTTTTCGTACAGTTGCTCCAACTTCGCCTCTCAAAAACCTTTGCTTTTCAAGATGCATTCTCCTGTCCTTGGCTCTCCTGGTTCTTTTTTCAAATGGATTTCCGAACCTGGCTTTAATGGCCATGTGCAACCCCCCTTATCTCTTCCAAGCTTTTTGCATTGTTCTTCTTCATCCACTGCACCATTTCATCGCAAACCTCTTTGAAAACGCCAATTCCGCGGTAGTACACGGCAGAGCCAACCCCTACTGTTGTTGCCCCTGCCTGAATGAATTCAATTGCGTCTCTTCCATTGGAAATGCCGCCCATTCCAAGGATTGGCAGTTTAACTGCCTCGTAAATCTGGTAAACGCATCTCAAAGCAACTGGTTTTATTGCCGGCCCTGAAATGCCTCCAAATTTGTTTGCAAGAACAGGCTTTCTTACCTCTGGGTTTATGAGCATTCCAGGCCCCAATGTGTTGATTGCGCAGATTGCGTCTGCCCCTGCCCTCTCGCAAGCTGAGGCGATTGAAGCAATGTTGAGTGCCTGTGGAGTCAACTTTGGCATCACTGGGGTTTTTCCTGAAACTTTTTTCACTGCCTTTACTACTTGGCCTGCTGTTTCTTCGTCCAAGCCAAATGGCATCCCCTCTCCCTTGCTGTGAGGGCAGCTCATATTCAATTCAATCATTGCTGGCTTGAATTTTTCAGCAAATCCCGCAATTTCAGCGTATTCTTCAATGCTGTGTGCGTAGACTGATGCAATTAGTGGAATGCCTGATTTTTCAAGTTGCTTTAGTTCCTCTTCTGTGTTTTTGTATCCTGGTGAGGGCAGCCCTACTGCGTTTATGAGGCCGTGTTCCCATTCTAGGATGGTTGGGTTTGCATAGCCGTCCTTTTCGCATGGGCCAATGCTCTTCATTGTTACTGCGCCTGCTCCGCCCTCTTTTGCAGTTCTAATCAGTATTTCAGCGTTTGTGCCTAAAATACCTGAAGCCAAAACAGTTGGGTTCCTTAATTTTATGCCGGCAAAAACTGTTTCAAGTGGCAATCAAACCCGCTATTAATTGAATTTGGTTATTTATTTAAAAGAATCGGCAATTTCTGAAGGCTGCCTAATATCTCCGCATTTGAAGCACAATTTAAGGCATTAAGCTTAAAAGTATTCGGCACCCTGTACGGATTAAATATTTTTGTAGAATTTTTTTCTGTGCCTGACTTTGAGTATGAACGGCTTTTTGGTTGCCGGGGAATTTTTCAATTAAGGTGTGGTATTTGCCAACCCCAAATTTGTAGTATCTTGTGCCGTTGTGCCTTTTTATTGCTTCGTTTAAAAGCCTTGTTTGATTGCCTTGAATAGTTGTGCCTTTTTATTGCTTCGTTTAAAAGCCTTATTTGATTGCCTTGAATATTTCCTCTTCTGAAATGGTTTTCTCGCAGTAGTGGCATTTTGCTTTCAATGGCTTTTCTGTCAGGGAGAATTTGGTTGCCAGCTTTTCAATGTTTGTAATGCATTTTGGGTTAATGCATTTAATCAGGCCAGTGGCTTGTTTTGGCAGGGATATTTTCTCTTTTCTCTTGACTTCTTTGTTTTTGATTATGTTCATTGTTCCATGGTCTGCAATTAACCCAATCCTGTCTATTTCTTTCTTGGTTAGTGCTTTTCCCTCAATGAAAACAAGGTCCTTTCTTCCCCTTCTTGCGCTTTCTGTATTTATTGCAACAGTTACTGCATCCTTTGCCTTGTCGAGTTTGAGGATTTCAACAATTTTTAAAGCTGCTCCCACTGGCAGGTGGTCCAAAACTGTGCCGTTTGAAATGGGCATTAGCCTGATGTCGTCCTTCTTCATTTTTTCACATCCCTAGCCGGCGAATTCCGGCTGTGAATTAAGCCCATTCTCGCTTGGGCTCGAATGGGCTGTCCTCGCTTTGCTCGCATTCATTTTTTCACATCCCTTAGTATTGAAAGCAGTGCTTCCCTAACCGGAATGCCGTTTTTTGCCTGTTCAAAGTAGAGCGCTGCATCTGTGTTGTCAAGCTCTGTTTTGATTTCGTTCACTATTGGCAGGGGGTGCATTAATTTGAACCCTTCCTTCGCGTTCTTGAGAATTTCTTTGCCTAAAATAAACACGTTTTTTATCTGCTCATACTCAAACTCGTCAACAAACCTCTCCTTTTGTATTCTTGTTGCATACAATACATCCAGCTTTGGCAGAAATTCTTGCAGCTTGCTTGTTTCTTTCACTTGCAGCTTGCCAGAGGTGTCCCCAATAATTGATTTCGGCATCTTCAGGCTGTCTGGTGCAATGCAGTAAACTTTTACCTTGTCAAAGTTTGCCAGGGCATACATCAGGCTGTGCACAGTTCTCCCGTACTTTAAATCCCCCAATAAGCCAATGTTTATTCCCTCAATTTTCTTGAATTGCTTTTGAATTGTGTAAAGGTCAAGCAGGGTTTGGGTTGGGTGCTGGTTTGCCCCATCACCGCCGTTTATTATCGGCTTTTTGCTTACCTCTGCTGCCCTCCTGGCTGCTCCCTCGATGCTGTGCCGCATTACAATCATGTCAGCGTATCCGCTTACAACCCTTATTGTGTGTGAGAGGCTTTCCCCCTTCTTTGTGCTGCTTACTCCGGCATCAGCGAAGCCAATTACGTTTCCGCCAAGGTTCTGAACAGAGGTTTCAAAGCTTAGCCTTGTTCTGGTGCTTGGTTCGAAAAACAGGACTGCGACTGTTTTGTTTTCCAAAATCTTGTTTTTTTTTGCAAGGGGCGTTTTCTCCATTTCAGCTGCCTTTTCCAAAACAGCCTCAATGTCCTCTCTTGAGAAATCGCTTATTGAAACAATGTCTGTTAAAGAAAAGCTCACCAAAAACCCGCTAATAATTTAATTGAATAGTTTATTTAAATTTAGCGGCCTTTCCCTAATTTATATGAAACTGATTGCCCCAAGCATTCTTTCAGCTGATATTTGCACTGTGGCAGAACAATTGCCTGAATTGGAGAATGAAACGGAATGGCTGCACCTTGATGTAATGGACGGAGACTACGTTCCAAACATCACCTTTGGCTTTCCGGTAATCAAAAGCCTAAGGGACAAAACCAGGCTTTTCTTCGACACACACTTGATGATTGCCAAGCCAGAAAGGTATTTTGCCAGATTTGCCGAGGCAGGCAGTAACCAAATCACTTTTCACGCTGAAACAGCCTCCGATATTGGCGCTGCAATCAGGGCAGTGAAGGTTCTTGGCTGCAGGGTTGGCTTGGCAGTAAACAACAACATTGATGTTGAAACGGTTTTTCCCTTTCTCCCAGAACTTGACTTAGTGCTTGTAATGGGAACTGATGCCGGCTTTGGCGGCCAAGAATTTAATGAAGGGAACATTGAAAAAATCAGGCTGATTAAGCGAAAAATCTTGGAAGAAGAATTGGATGTGCTTGTTTCAGTTGACTGCGGCGTTAATGCCCAAAATGGAAAAAGGCTGTTTGCCGCAGGCGCTGATGTTCTTGTTGCAGGCAGCGCTGTTTTTGCTGAGGGCAGCCCAGCTGAGAATTTGCGGGAATTGAAAAAGCGCTTTGGGATTGAATGAATCCTATTCACTGCTTTGGGCAGAGAACCTCCAGCTGCGGCTTTGTTGCTTCCAGCAGAGGCAGCATAAGCTCCATCTGTTTCTGTGTATCTCTAAGTTTTTCCAGGTCCAACTCCAGTGTTTTGCCCTCTGGGTATTTTTCTGTGATTTCAATGAGCCTGTCCATGATATCTAGGTACCTCCTCATAATATCCACCAATTGGCCAATCTCTTCCTCTGCCTTTGCCGGGTTCCTGCACATCTCTTCTCGATCGGAGAGAATGCCCTCCTCTTGCAGGGTTTCCATCCTAAGTGTTAGGTCACAGGCCTCTTTGAGTACAGGCATCGTTTCGTCCAATATGTTTCTGAGTGAAACCAGCTTAGCCAGACCTATGCAGTACTGCCCTGTTACCTTTGCCTTTTCAGCTTGGCCAGGGTGATTTTCAACAAAAACCCTGCATTTTTCGCTCTGTTGCCGGAACTGCCCCGTGGTTTCAGTAACTGCGTTAATTGCTTCAAATTGTTTCCCTTCAACCTTGTCACAAATATCTTCAAAGCCCCCTGCTCCTTCCATGGCTCTAATCTCTTCATCAAACCTTGTAAAGCCGTTTGCTTGGACCAACTCTGCCAGCGAACTCGAGGAATTGAAGAACTCAATTAATAGGTCGCAGTATTCCCCAAGTGCTTTAACATCCTCTGTTTGAGCGTATCCATCCAGCTCACCCTTATATCTTTCAAGCTTGGTCTTTATTCTCCCTGCCTTTTCCAGAAAGGCGTTGCTTGGAACCTCCACTTCTTTGAGGCTTTTGAGCTCTTTCACATCCTCAAAAATGTTCTTTGAGAGGTCTGGTGCCTCAACACCCTCTTCCTCAAACATGAGCTGTATTTTCTCATATCCCTCTTCAAAAGAAACCTGCTTGCCTGTTGTGCATCCGCTTAAAATAGCCAGAACCAAAAGCAAGCAACCGAAAACAATTATTTTTCCCATTTTTTACTTCCTCCTCAAAGAATCCAACAGGCTGAGGAAGGCCTCCTGCCTTGTTCCCAAATCAAGCCTGTCATACATCTCCAGGGCAAAGGCCCTTGGAGAGAAAACCCCGATTTCTGTTACAATTGCCTGAACATAGAACGGGTCAACAACATCAAAGGCAGGGTTCCTGATTTTCACTCCCTTTGGTTTTTTGGGCCAGATTTCCTTCCAAGAGCGCTCTTCAATCTTTTCCTCAAACCCAAAGCAGGTTGCTGGGTCAAAGCAGTGTGAGCTTGTACAAACAAACAACGGGTTATGGTGCTTTTTCGCTGCATGCGCTACATGCCCTGTTCCAATCTTGTTCACTATGCTGCCATCGCTTAGAACTGCATCACAGCCAACGAAAACCTTGTCCACCGGGTGCATGAACCTGTCTGCAGCAGAGTCAACAATCATGGTTACTGGCACGCCTGCCTTGGCCAGATTCTCTGCTGTAATTCTCCCTTGGAAGAGGGGCCTTGTTTCAGTGCAGTAAACCATTCCAATTCTCTTCCTCGCTTTTTTGAAAATCTCCTCTACTGTGTGGGAATGGCAGTGCGTTAAAAGCGTGTCTCCCTTTTCAATCAGCCTGCTTCCATAAAGGGCGATTTTTTCCATTGCCCTTTTCCTGTCGCTCTCGTAATTCCTGATGCTCTGCATTACATTGTTTTTCACTTCCTGCAATTCCCTGCTGTGCAGGGAAGCAGCTTTCAGAATTATTCTCAAAGCAGTTCTTGTCTCTGGTTCTGTTGGCCTTGCCTTCAGAACCTCCAAGCACAAGCCCTGGACTTCTCTCCTAAATGCAGCAAGTGTTTTTGCCCTGCTTGCACCAATTTCTTTTTTCAATGCTTGGACTGCTGCCTTTCTCATTGCAGCGCTGCCCTGGATTTTCAAAGCCTTGATGTCTGCAATGGTTTGAGCAAATGTTTTCCCCGGCATTTTGCATCTATAAAGTGCAAGGTTAAATAAAATAGTTTTCTTTTCCAATTTAAGCAGGAATCTCATTA
>JAFCFG010000099.1 GCA_017608725.1 Candidatus Iainarchaeum sp. | reverse complement strand
CAAAGCCCCGCTTTCCGAAACCCTGCAAACCCGCAGCCTTCCAATAAGCCTTTCCTTTCTGAAGAAAGGCTTATTCACTTTATTACTTTGCCTAATTAATTTTCTATAGCAACTTCTATATTAATCTTTATATTGCCCTGTTTTTTCCAATGTCTTTCCCCTGTTTGGGAAACAGGAAATAAAAGGAACAAAGTAATATATTAAAGTAATTATTGGCCTTAAAGGCTGCCGAATATCTCTGGAATTGGGGGGAATTAATGAAATTAAGCTTAAAAGTATCCGGCAGCCTGCTTATTGGCCTGCTTGTCCAATTCAGGCCTGCAACAGGGTAGTGCCGCCTTGTGGAGGCTTAATTAATTTTTCAAAGGGAAGCCAGGGCAAAAGAATTCAATAATAGCCCCAATAAGTTGGCAGCACCCTGCAATACGCCCTGAAGAAATCCTTTATAAATGCAAAATTTGAATCCCTTAAATCGGCTTTTAACCGCAAAATAGCAGCAAGGCATTTATAAACAAAATAGGATTTCCACACCGGACCTGCAATAGTAACGATTATAAACAACCTATGCTCTCTTAATAACGGTGAAATTGCATTGCCGAGTTTGGATCCTGCAAAAATTGATTTTGTGGAAAAGAAGCCATTGGACCTGGCTGGTTACACGCTTATTGAGGGCTTTCCTGGAATGGGCCTTGTTGGAACAATTGCAACCAAGTATTTGAGTGAAAAGCTGGATTTGGAGCAAGCAGGCTACATTGACTCAAACATGTTCATTCCAATAATCAGGGTTCACGAGGGCTTGCCTGTCCATCCAACAAGGATTTACGTTGACAAAAAGAACAGGCTGGTTCTGCTTGTTTCAGAGCAGATTGTTCCGCAGGTTCTAACCGACAAACTGGGAAATGCAATAGTTGACTGGATTCAGAAAAAAAAGATAAAGAGGGTAATAAGCCTGAGCGGGATAAGGGCCCTGCCTGCAAAAGAGGGCAGGCAAAAGGTTTACGGAATTGCCTCAGACAATGGCAGCAAGAAAATGCTGAGGCAATATAACATTGAAATAATAAAGGAGGGAATCACCAGCGGAATAACCGCCCTGATGATGCTTGAATTCAAGGACCGTTCTATTGAGGCATTCAGCCTGCTTGGCAATGTCCAGATAGCAGCTGACTACAAGGCTGCTGCCGCCCTGATTGAAAAGCTGAACGAAATGCTTGCCCTGAACATTGACGTAAAGCCGTTGAAAAAGGAGGCAAAGCAAACAGAAAAGGCACTGCTCGAGCATTTGAAAAAGCTGAGGCAGGTCAGTGACCAAACCCAAAAGCTGGAGAACCAGCCCGGAACGCCGATGTACACCTAATTCTCTTTCCCTAGGGTGTCGAATACTTTTAAGCTTAATGCCTTAAATTGTGCTTCAAATGCAGAGATATTCAACAGCCTTTCCCTAGGGTGTCGAATACTTTTAAGCTTAATGCCTTAAATTGTGCTTCAAATGCAGAGATATTCAACAGCCTTTCCCTTCAAAGCAAAGGGTTAAAAACAAGGAGAAATACAATTTATTCAGCAATCAAAAATTGAAGTAATTCCAGGGGTTGTTGAAGGGAAATGCCTGCAGCAGTTGCAAGAAAACCAGAATCCCATAGCAGGCCTCAGGCCCAGGCAAGAAACTTTGTTAGTTTTGGCCATATTGAAAGCGAAATTGAAACCAGGCTGAAAGAAGCCCAAAAGTCCCTTGGAAAATTTCCGCCTGTTCCAAAAGCGGAATTTGTTTCAAAATGGGGCCCGATAAGGCACCCCCTCAAAAACAAGCTGGTTGGCGGCGGCTGGAACGGCTGGCTTATAATCCATCCCCTGAAATTGTTCAAGATTTTATTTTACAGCCCAAAGAAAGGCAGAGCCGCTTTCAAAAGGGACAACAAGAGGTATGCTGCAGCAGAGGCCCTGCGAAAGGAACTGAGAACAGAAGAGCGCTTTAAATCAGCATACCAGCGCTATGAAAACAGGCTGAGGGCAGCTGCATCTCAGTTCAGAAACAAGGCCAACAATGCCTCGCTCAGGCCAGGGGAAATTGGCTTCTGGCAAAACAAGTTCTTTGAAGAGGCTGAAGAGGCAAGGCAGGCTTTTAGGCATGAAATCCAGGGGCTTATTACCGAGTTCAGAAAAGAGGCAGTTAAAAGAGGCGTGGTTGAGGCCTGACCTGACTATTCTGTTAACCCTCCTATTTGAGTTCCGGGTTCTGCTCAGCCAGTGATTGTTACCCTGCTGCCTTCCCTTAATTTAAATTTTTTCCTGAGGTTTACTGCTGCAATAACCTCAACCTCGTTTTCCTGATGGGTTGTTCTCTCAGGAAAAATAAGCCCTGCCTGCTGTTTTCCCTCAACCTTTACCTTAAACGCCCTTATTGAACCAAAACTCCTTTCACTTGTTGAAAAGCCCTTTATATGAATCGGCTGCTTTCCAGCCAGAAAAGAGCGCAGCTTCCCCAAATCAACGATTAGGTTAAGGGTCCCAAAAAAGGGGGTAAAGCCAAGAAGGCTTTTGAATTGGACCAAATAGGGTTTTCTTGCAACATAGTACTTCCCCTCGCCCAAACCAATTTTTACCCTGCCGACCAACTTGCCTTTCTTCCTCCTGTCAAAAAGCAGCTGCAGTCTGCCAAACTTGGCTTTGAGGGCTTGCCTGCCTTGCTCTGTAAGCCTGACAAGGCTGCCTGCTGGTGTTGAATTCAATTCAACCAGCTCTTCTGCTGCAAGCTGCCTCAGCTTTCTTGAAGCAGTCTGCTGCGAAGCATTCAGCCTTGACGCAATTCTTGCAGTGGACAGCCTGATTGAATCAAACAGGGCCCCTTCTTCAGCCAAAAACAAAAGCAGTTCAAAATCCCCTGCAGCCAATTAATCCCACCAAAAATCAAGTTAAGGCAACTTAGTTTCCCTGCCTTCTTTCAATCCCAATCCTGCTTGCCACAATTGCAGCAAGCAGTGAAGCAACAAACAACAGGATGGCAAGCGGCTGTTCAGGCACAGAGGGCAGGTTGAAGGGCATTGACGGAGCGCCGCCAAACTGCACGTTCATGCTGTTGCCTGCCGGCAAGGTGCTTGCACTGCACCCTTCCCTGTGCCTTGTGTCAAAGCCCTGCCTGAAAGCATCATGCAACGGCAGCAGCTGGGCGTTCTCAGGATACCATTTCCCTTCCTCTGGGTCGTACCAGAAAGAGCCGTTTGGGCCTCTTGCACTAAGCAGGGTTTCTGGCGGCAGCCCGTTGTAGCTTATTCTCGGAATGCCGTTGTCAGCGCTGAAATCAAGTGTATGCTCTTTCTGTTTTCCGTTCTCATCCACTGTTGTGAATCTGATTCCAGTAGGCGTCTTCTCAATGTCACCAACAATCGCTTCGTCAACAACATCGCCTGTTTCCTTGTCAATTATCTTTACCCTGTCCTGGCAGCAGCCCGGACTTGAGGGATTGCATCCTGGTGAGGTTTTCACGCTGTAGAAAACAAACCTGTACTTTTCCGTATCAAAAATCTGGAACGGCCCCATTTTCTCAATTGCATCATTGAAGTTTTTGACCCTTTCGGTTATAACGCTTGTGTCCCCTGCCTCAAGGTTGGGAATTGCTTTCAAATCAATTGCTGGTTCAGGGCAGAGGGTTTCCGGGTTTATGTATGTGGTTGGGTCTGCGTTCAGTCCAACTGCATCCCCCTGCTCCAAAATGCTTTGCTTGTGGTATTTCAGCCAAACAACCAATTCATGGGTTTCAGGCTTGTACAGTATAAACCCGTTCTCAAATTGAATTGATTGGAGCAGCCCGACATTCAAGTCCCTGCTGTTGCTCAGGGCCACTCTTCTGTTTGCGTAAACAATTGCCCTTGCATTTTCACCGTGAACTATTTCCCTTGGCGTTCCTGTTGCAACAATTGCCCTCTCAGATTCCACTGGTTCAATGTTTGGATGCGAGGTTGTTTGAATTTTCTTAACCTCTCCAAATGCAGCCGTTATATTGCTCGTTATCAGCGGATTGCCTGTCTGCTCTTCAATGTTTGCCTCAATGCAGTTCAAAATAACCGGGTGCACCTCAAGGTTGCCCTGCCAGTCCACA
>JAFCFG010000098.1 GCA_017608725.1 Candidatus Iainarchaeum sp. | reverse complement strand
CGCCCATTATATCCATTGTTTCTTCCATTTTTTCCATCGTTTCCTCATTCTGGCTACCGGCCATACCTTCAATAGTGGCTGTTTCGTCGGAAATATTGACCCTTACTTTTACGTCCTCGCGTATTTGTACCATCGAACAACTTGGGTCGTCTCCTGTCTCTATACTGTATGAAACCAAGTAAATGTTCTCTGATTCCTTCTCTACCTTGCTTGTCATCCTCGGGTGGCAGGTTTGACTCCACTCGCCTGCTTGTGAAATTATTTGATCCATTTGGGCTTCAAACCCAGGTGGAAACTGTATTGGTTGGTCTGAAACGTCTGAATATCTCTGTATGCCGTCCATTAACCTGTCCTTTGTACATTTATCCATGTTTGCCATGCTGTCCATCATTCTTGAAATCAGCTTTATTTCTGGTTTGTTGTCTGCAATGGCCTTTGCCTTTGTTTCCGGGCTCTGGTCAACGCAGCCTGAAAAGGCAACAGCTGTCATCAGCAAAACCACTAAAATGCCCAATTTTTTCATTAAATCACCAAAGAGAGAGAAGGGAAAACTAGTATTTAAAGCTTTCTTAAAACCTGTTTTTGTGCATTACTTCTTCTAGGGGGCGTTTTGGCACGTGCAGCCTGTCCTTTTCGTCAATCCAGTAGAACAAATCCCCTTTGTTTGGCTTGTCTGCAACAGGCTTCTCCTTGGGATAACCCAGTGCAATCACCAACGGCAGGTTGTAGATATTTGGCACACTGAGAATGCCCTTAATCCTTTCCCTTTCAATTGCCCCCATCATGCAGCTGCCAATGCCTTGCTCTAATGCTGTAAGGACAATTGCCTCTGCTGCAATACCAACATTTATCGGAGTGTACTCGCTACTTGATATTTCCTTGTCAGCAAGAATTGCAATGAAGGCCTTTGGCTCTTCCCCCTTCTTTCTGCCATTCTCCCTTACAACTCCGCCAAAGCGCACTGCCTCATTAATTTTTGCAACCTGTTTTTTGTCGTTTACTGCAACAAATTCAAGTTCCTGGATGTTCCTTGCACAGGGCGAAAGCCTCGCAGCATTAACGCATTTTTTCAAAGCTGAAAATGGCACGTTTTTCTCTTGGAAGCGCCTTATGGTTCTTCTTTTCAGGATAAGATTGTAAGTGCCCATAAGAATAACATTTTGTTTAGGAAGCTTTAAAGGGTTAATTTTTGCCCTTATTGCTGTATTTAAATTGAAACTCTAACCTTTTTATTTAGGAAAATTTAATACATTACTGAATTCTGGATGTTTTTCGGAGGTATGCATTATGGCAAAGAAGGAAGAGGAATTGGAGATTCCAGGGGAAGACGAAGAGGAAGAAGACGAGCTCATTGAGAAGGAAGATGATAACATATACGACGGAAAGGAGAGGGAGCAGCAATTGGCTGATGACGGAATAGAGCCAGGCGAAGCGGGCTTTATGGAAGGCTATCAGGATACGAAGCTTGTGGAGTGCAACAGCTGCGGAAATAAGATTGACTGGGAGAAAGTGGTTGAGAAGGTAATAAACGGCACTACATATACTTTCTGCAGCAAAAAGTGCGCTGACCACTTTGAGAAAAGGCAGGCTGGCTTAAGGTAGGATTTTTGAATGGAAGTAGGCTTGGTTGCCTTTGGAAGCAGAGGGCAGGCTTGTTGATGGAAATAGAATTTGTTGCCTTTGATAGCTTTGGCGTGAAAAGCAGCTGCACCCTGGTGAAAACCCCAGATGCCACTATCACAATCGACCCAGGCATAGCGGATGAAGTTGATTCATTTCCCCTATCAAGGAGAGAGCGCTATGATTTGGTCGGCAAATACGATGAAAGGATAAGAAAGGCGTGCAACAAAAGCGACGTTGTTGTAATAACCCATTACCACTACGACCATCATATATGCGACAGAAGCGGGAGGCTGTACGGAAAAAAGCAGTTGCTGATAAAGCACCCTGAAGAAAAAATCAATCACTCGCAGAGAGCCAGGGCAAGGGAATTTCTTGCAAAGATTAAGGGTTTGCCTGAGAGAATTGAGTATGCGGATGGAAGAAAATTCAAATTTGGAAAAACAAGGGTAAAATTTAGCAAGCCTTTGTGGCACGGCCCCAGGGGAACAGGCCTTGGTTATGTGATAATGGTGAGCGTTCAGAGAGGCAAGTGCAAGCTGCTGTACAGCAGTGATTTGAACGGTGTCTATTTGGTGAAGCAGGCAAATTTGATTATCAAGGAGAAGCCAACCTATTTGATTCTGGATGGTTTTCCCTCTTACCTGCTTGGATATGTGGCAAGCTTTGCAAATTTCAGGAAAGCATTGCTCAACACCCTCAAAATAATTGAAAAAACAAAATGCAAATGGTATGTCTTGGACCATCACCTGTTGCGGGACTACAGATACCCGCAGCTCTATTATGAGGTTTTCAAGAGGGCAAAACAGCTTAGGAAAAAGGTTCTTACAGCCGCTGAAATGCAAGGAAGGCAGCCAGCTGTTTTAAAGGCCTATAAAAAGAACGGCCCTACGAGATGGAAGCAATGGGAAGATTTTTCTTTTCCAATGCTGAATAAATTAATTGCAAATGCAAGAAAAAAAGCAATGGGGAAAAAACGTGCGAAACCAAGAGATAGCTGACATCTTCTACAGGATTGCGGACATTCTTGAAATGCAGTCTGTTCAATGGAAGCCCAGGGCATACAGGGCTGCTGCCAATGCAATTGAGTCAATGTCAAAGCCTGTGGAAGATGTTTACAGGCAGGGCGGCCTGAAGGCTTTGGAGGAGATTCCGGGCATTGGAGAAGCACTGGCGAAAAAAATTGAGGAAATGATCAAAACAGGAAAGCTAAAGCACTATGAGAAATTGAAGAAAAAGCTCCCGATAAATTTGGATGAATTGGACACAGTTCCAGGGCTTGGCCCCAAAAAATTAATGGTGTTGTATAAAAAGCTAGGGGTAAGGAATTTGAAGGATTTGAGAAACGCAGCAGAAAGGCACGAGATTGCAGGGCTGCCTGGTTTTGCCGAAAAAAGCGAACAGGAAATACTCAAAGCTATTATTGGAAAAGGGGGCAAGGTAAAGAGGATTCCTTTATCAGTGGCATTGCCTGTTGCAAATGGCATCATAAGGGCCTTGGGCAAGTTGGGGGTAGTCCAAAAAGTTGAAGCTGCCGGCAGCCTGAGGAGAAAAAGGCCAACCATTGGCGATATCGATATCTTGATTGCTTCAAACAGCCCTGCTGTTGTAGCAGATGCATTTGTTTCAATGCCTGATGTGAAGAGGGTTATTGCAAAGGGCAGTACGAAGAGCAACGTTGTTCTCAAAAGCGGTATCCAGGTTGATTTGCGCGTTGTAAAGCCTGAGCAGTGGGGCAGTGCCCTGCAGTACTTTACCGGCAGCAAGGCCCACTCGATTGCTTTGAGAAAAATTGCAATCAAAAAGGGCCTTAAGCTAAGTGAGTACGGTGTTTTTAAGAACCAAAAAGTTGTTGCAAGCAAAACAGAGAAGGATGTTTACAATGCGCTTGGTCTTGCCTATATAAAGCCAGAGCTGAGGGAGAATGAGGGCGAAATTGAGGAAGCAATGGAAAGGTTTCAGAAAAGGAAAAGTTTTGAATCAAGGACGGGGTGTTGAATACTTTTAAACTTAATGCCATTAATTCCTCCAATTCCAGAGATATTAGGCAGCCTTAAGGAGCAGGCAAATAGATTTAAATAGCCCTTAAATACCAATTATTTTAGGATGCCCGGAAGAGTCATTCCAAGGGAAACTGTTGAAAGGGCAAAGGAGTTGCTTGCCTCCAAAGACAAGACAATGGGGGCTATTGCCAAAGAGTTGGGGGTATCCCTGCGATATGTGCGTCGCTTGAATTTGCGGTTTCAAATAAGGCCAGCTGTTATTAAAGGAAAGAAAAGGGTTTCTGCAAGAAAAAGGCGCTTTATTAAAAAGGCCCTTGGCCTTGCAAAGTACACTTCGATGGACAAAATTGCCAAGAGGGCCGGCGTTTCCGGCCCAACTGTCCAGGAGATAAACATCAAGCACAGGATACGAAACCAAAAGGCCATCAATCTGGGGCGATTGAAGATTTCTCCAAAGGCCTTTGAGGCAATAGTCAAAGCATTAACAGAACACCCTGAAACATCTTTTGAAGAAATAGCAAAACGGCACGGCGTTTCCCTAAGCACAGTCTTTAATATAAATAAAAGGCTAGGGATTCAGTCAGAGAAACAGATGAGCCAGAGGAGAAAAAAGCCAAAGCTCTGTCTATTTACAGCAGAAGAAAAGTGGAAAATAA
>JAFCFG010000097.1 GCA_017608725.1 Candidatus Iainarchaeum sp. | reverse complement strand
GCCACTGGAAAAGCTCAAGGGAAACGAGCAAGCTGTTTACTTGGACGTATATGTTGCAGATGACATTGTCAACAAAATAAGTGTTGGAGACAAAACCAGGTTTGTTGGCGTTCTTCGGCTGAGGCCAGGCCAGCAGAAAAAAATAGTGTACGGCAGGTTCCTTTCCGCAATCCACTTGGAGGAAACGGAAAGGGAATTTGAGGAAGTGGAAATAAGTCCAGAGGAGGAAGAGGAAATAAAAAAGCTTGCAAAAAACCCCAAAATCTACGAAATGCTTACAGGCAGCATTGCCCCTGCTATTTACGGGCACGAGGTTGTAAAGGAATCAATTGTCCTACAGTTATTTGGAGGCGTTAAAAAAAGCTTGCCTGGGGACCAAACAATAAGGGGCAACATCCACGTTTTGTTGGTTGGCGACCCTGGGTGCCTTGTTGGAGATGAAAGAATTGTCCTTGGAAACGGAGCAATTGAAAAGATCGGTAATCTTGGCTCAAGCCACTTGGAAGAAATAAACATGCAAGTTCTAACAGGGGAAGGAGGCAGAAAGAGAGATATAGCAACGGTTTTCCACCATTACAAAAACCAGCCAACAATTGAAATAATAACAGAAAGCGGAAAGAGCATTAAGGGAACACCAAATCACCCACTCTGGGCTATTTCAAAAGAGAATGGTGTTGTCAAAAGAAACTGGAAGCGCTTGGATGAATTCAAAATTGGTGACAAGGTCGCAGTTGTAACCAGCATTCCGTGTTCCATTACTGGATATATCCCAACAGGATTTAAGGCTTTGGAACGCAGGCTTGGACCAAAATTCAAGGGAAGACTGCCGAAAAAAGTTACACCAGAATTGGCTGGATTGATGGGATACCTTCTTGGAGATGGGTGGGCGAGAAAATATGAAACTGGTTTTGTTGTTTCCGATGATGAAAAAGACATTCTAGCACAGCTATTGAAGATTAGTGAAAAATTGTTTGGAAAAAAACCAAGTGTGGCAAGAAGAAAACTTAAAGGCAGAAAAATTTGGTTGAACTACGCCAGCATTTACTCAGATGATATAGCTCAGAACTTAAAATTTTTGAGAGAAAAAAGGGTTCCAAACCTTATTTTCAAATCAGGAAACAAAGTTGTTGCCTCTTTTTTGAAATGGTTGTATGAAGCAGATGGATGCGTTTTCTGCAAGGGAAGGGGAAGAAGATCAATATCATTCAAGGCAAAGAACATTGAATTGTTGAGAGACATTCAAATGCTGTTGCTTAGATTCAGTATTCACTCTAGAATAGTTGAGAATAACCTCCTTATAAGAAGAGGAAAAGATATGATAAAATTCTCTAAAAAAATAGGATTTGTATCAAAGAAAAAAAAACAAAAACTCGAAAAACTAATGAAAGAAGCCCAGTCTTTTGGAAGGTTCAACAGCCAAAGAAGTGAAAGAATAGTAAAAATCGTTAAACACAAGCCAGAGGATGTCTTTGATATAGAGGTTCCAAATGGGCACAGATTTATAGCAAACGGTGTTGTTTCACACAACACAGGCAAGAGCCAAATACTTCAGGCAACAGACAACATTGCCCCAAAAAGCATTTACACAGCAGGAAAAACAACATCCGGCGTAGGCCTTACCGCCTCAGCAGTCAAAGACGATTTTGGCGAAGGGGGGTGGACATTGAAGGCAGGGGCCCTTGTTCTGAGCAGTGGCGGCATATGCATGGCTGATGAGCTGGACAAGATGAGTGGAGAGGACAGGTACGCATTGCACGAGGCAATGGAACAAGGCAAGGTTTCAGTTGCAAAAGCAGGGATTGTAACAAGGTTCAAGGCAGAGTGCAGCATTCTTGCTGCAGCAAATCCAAAATTCAGCAGATTCGAACAATACACCCCCTTTATAGAGCAGATTGACCTGCCGGCAACACTTATATCAAGGTTTGACCTGTTCTTCATGATAAAGGATGTTTTGGACAGAACAAAGGACGAGGCAATTTCAGCCCACATCCTGCAAACCCACAGAAGCGGTGAAATCCTATCCCAGTACAAGAAGAAGGGAAAGTCCCTGGAAAAAAAGCAGAGAGAAGAGATTGAAGCAATCACCGCTCCGAAAATCGATGCCCCCCTGCTTAGAAAATACATTTCGTATGCAAGGCAGAATGTCTTCCCGGCACTGAGCAAAGAGGCAATAAAGGCAATCTCAGACTTCTATGTAAGCCTGAGGGATATGGGAAGGAAAGAGGGAAGCTATGCTGCTACGCACAGGCAACTGGAAGGCCTTGTAAGATTGAGCGAGGCAAGTGCAAGGGTTCGATTGAGTGATGTAGTGGAACAAGAGGATGCCAGCAGGGCAATCAGGTTAGTAAAAGCCTCTCTGAGTGATGTTGTAACAGACCCTGAAACAGGGAAAATTGATTACGATATAATTGCAATAGGCGCTACCCACACACAAATTACAAACATGAAAAAGATTCTTAGAATAGTGCAGGGCAAGGCCAAGGAAATGGATGCAGTCCCTATCCAAGATGTTTTGAGCGAGGCAGAAACAGAGGGAATAAGCAGGGACAAGGCCCGTGATTTAATCTCAAAGCTTGAGAAGAAAGGCGAGCTCTACAGGCCAAGGCATGACCTGCTGAAGCCAACGCAAAGATGAAGGTTAATTGCAGGGCAAGGTGGCAAAACAAGGCGAGGAATAACTTAATTAAGCCTATTTCCCATTATTTTCCATATGCGAAAATTGTTCCTGCAGCTTATAACTGTTTTTGTCATAACACAGGCAATTGGCATTGCTGTTGGCATTGACCTGGTTGAAGCAATTGAAACAGGCGAACTGGAACAGCCGACTGTTGTAACCGACAACCCGGAGGACCCAATAAACGCAATAGGGCTGCTCATATACATCCTGTTCTTTACAGGGTTTCTCCTCATCTTCCTTTACTTCTTCAAGGGAAGGGTTCTGTTCAAGATACTTGAAACCCTTGTAATATTCACTGCCTCGCTGATTGTTTTCACTGCATTTGTTGAACCGGTCGCATTTTTGTTCGCCGTTCTTATTGTGCTACTAAGGCTGCTCTTACCAAAAGACATCTTGCTGAGAAACCTTGTTGCAATAATTGCAATTGCCGGCGTAGGCGCACTGATTGGAGTTACCCTGGGGGTTATTCCTGTTGCCATCTTTTTAATCCTGCTTGCCTGTTACGACTTCATTGCAGTGTTCAAAACAAAGCACATGGTGGCACTTGCAAAGGGCATTGCAAAACAGAATCTGGCCTTTACCGTTGCAATGCCAACAAAAGTGCATCAGTTTGAGCTTGGAACAGGAGACCTTGTCCTGCCTTTAACATTTGCAGTAAGCGCTATGCGGTCAGCAAAACCACCGGGATGGCCAAGCTTCTTAATACCGGCAGTTTTGATTTTAGTGGGCTCCCTTATTGGACTGCTGATTACAATCAGGTATTCAAGCAAACACATCGGGAAGCCTCTGCCTGCTTTGCCCCTGCAAGCTGTTTTTATGATTGGGGCCTGGTTTTTGAGCAAGGTAATCGGCTTTTGAAAACAATTAGGATGCCTTTCCCCTGGCCTTCAATTCTGCTTTTACTTTTGCAAGCTCGGCCTTCATCCTTTCACTGCCCTTGGGCTTCCTGAAAAGGCGCAGCTTAAGGCTGGCAAAAAGCCCTGGTTTCTTTGCCTTGGAGAAGGTCCCTGGTTTTGCTCTTCTTGGCCCCTTCATTCACGATCCCCTGCATATATTTTCTTTTCACCTGTTTTTAAACATTACCCTCAAATTACCAAAACTGCTTTAAGCCAGGCTACACCAAAAAAGCCGGCCAACGCAATGAGAACATACCTCAGCAGCTTTCCCCCCAATGCTGCTAGGAAAAAATTCTTTGGATTAAATTTTATAACGCCGGCGGCAATACCCATTAAATCAAATGGAAAGGGGGTGAAAGCTCCCAAGAAGATTATTGGAATTCCCCTGTCAGCAAGCCTTTCCCCAATCTCAAAGACCTTTTCAACCTGCTTTGGCTTCATCTTTTGCAGGCTTCTCGCCCCAAACAAGCCAACAATATAACCAGACATCTCGCCTATGGCAGAGGCAATGCCTGCCACAACGCCAATCAGCAAAGCAGTGTAAACATCAGGGGCAAAAACTGCCGCAGCCAGCACAATGGGCTCCACAACTATTGGAAAAAAGATTGTGGCATTTGCAAGTAATGCAAAAAAGAAAAAGGCAATCATGCCAAAAGGCGAGGTGTAAATGAAGTTGGCTATTGCAGTAGTACTTCCAAAGAAAACATCAAGCATGTAGGCTATTAAGGCAAACCCTGTTAATAAGAGTTTCTCCCGGAAGCAAAACCGGGCA
>JAFCFG010000096.1 GCA_017608725.1 Candidatus Iainarchaeum sp. | reverse complement strand
TGCAATCATTGCAGGTGTTCGCTTTTTTTATGCAATTGAATTTTTTCCCTTTTTCTGTTTTTTAATAGTTTTTTTTTCAGTTTTTTTTTTTTTTACTTCAATAATTTTCCCTCTTTATTCACTTAAAACCCTTATTTTTTGACTATCGTACCAAATAAAAGTGGATTTCGTTTAAATACCTTTTTAAAATTACAATAATAGAATGCGGTTTGATCTTAGTGCACTTTCTCTTGAGCAGAAATTTTTTGCTGCAATAATTGCAATTGCCCTAATTGCAAGGCTGTTTGCCTTGATTACAATGCCTGACACAGCACTCTCAGATGCATTATTCCACCTGCGCATAACACAGTATGTTATAGAAAACCATGCTCTGCCCCTCTCTGAATCAGGGCTGCATGTTCCACTGTACTACATTTTAACAGCCCTGCCCTTCATGGTTCTCCCTGTTCCATTTACCTTGGAAACAGTGAGGGTTTTCCCCTTTATCTTCTCGGCATTGCAGCTCTTTGTTGCATTTATCTTGCTTAGAAGGATTTTTCCAAAGAACTATTTGCCAGGTTTGGCATTTGTCGCAGTGCACCCGCTTCTTGTCATATTTGGTGCGGTGAATTACCTTGAAACACTTGCCTCTGTCTTTGTCATGCTTTGCTTTTACCTCTTCCTGCGCTTTGCTCACAGCAGGAAAAAGATTTTCCTTTTTTCAATGCCTTTTGCAATTGCAGCAGCTGCCTTGAGCAAGCTTAGTGCAACAATCCTCGTCCCGGCATTCTTTTTCTATTTTTTGTATGAGCTGATTAAGGGAAATCCAGAATCAGAGGCAAAGGAAAAAAAACTTCAAAACACCCTTTATCTAGTGGTTTTAACAGCACTGCTTGTCATGCCCTGGTTTTTTTTCACTTACTTTACCGGAACTGGCTTCTTTGTACACCCGCGGGATTTTGAAATAATCGCCTCAGACCCATTAACCTCCAGGATAACACCTGAATCTGTTTTGATGCTCCCAGCAGGTTTCAATGAATCCTTCTGGTTTTTTCTAAGGAGGTCAGCTGAATCAGTTTCTTTGCCTATTCCAACAGAAGCTGCTTTTTTATTATTCAGCGCTGTAACAGGGCCAGTGCTTATACTGCTGTTCTACGGCCTGGCAAAGGGCTTAATGAAAAAGGAAAAGCACAGCATTCTGCTGCTTTTCTGCATTGCACTAACGGCTGTTGTGCTTGCAGCTAGGTCAAGAAAATTCATCCACAGCAGGTTAATGCTTCCAGCAATCCCCTTGTTTGGAATTGCCTTTAGCAGCGCTTTTCAGTACTTGCAGGACCTCAACTGGAGAAGAATTCTGATGCTGCTGTTCTTCCTGACAGCCTTGTACAGCCTTGCCTTTTCAGCATTCTACACAATGCATTTCAGGCAGGACCATGACAGGCATGTTCCACTCTATCAAGTCATTCAAGGCTTGCCTGATGGCAGCCTTGTTTCAATCCACCCAAACAAAATGAGGCAGGTTGAGTTTATCACGGGGAAAAGCGTTTATCCGTTCAAGCAAAGGTTTTTGCTAATGGACAGCCAACAGCTTTACAGTGAGCTAAAAGGCCTTTCAATAACACACATTGCAGTTACCTGCTACAAGAGCACATGGGGCCAGGAGGTAATTAATCAAATGCTTGCAGCAGGCCAACTTACCGAAGCTTACAGTGACAGCTGCAGCACTTTGTATGAGGTTGTTTGAAAAGGCCAGAGGTTGTTTAATTTGGATTGTGGGGAATTTTTTTTGGAGGGAATTGTTTTTGTTATAATTTTGTTTGCATGGGTTGTTAGATGGAATTGATTGGTTTTTTTGGGTTGTTTGATTATGCATGATTTGAAGGTTATTGCAAGGGGGGCAGGGCTTGTTTTCCTCGGCTTTTTGATTAGCAAGCCATTGGCATACCTTTACCGGGTTGTGCTTGCAAGGTTTCTTGGCCCAGAAGAGCTTGGAATCTTCAGCATGGGCCTTGCAGTCGTTGGCATAGTAACTGTTTTCGGCGCTATTGGCCTCTATCAGGGAGTGCTGCACTTTGTTGTTGTCTATCAGAGCAAGGGCCAGCCGGAGAAAGTTCGTGGAACAGTGCTTGGCAGCCTTAAAATCCAATTAATCACATCCCTTGTTGCAGCAGCCTTTATGTTCTTTGCTGCTGAGGTAATTGCAATCGATATATTTCAGCAGCCTGGCCTTGTCCTTGTTCTGAAACTGCTTGCCTTGACTATTCCATTCCAGATAATTGTATCGAATTTTATGATTCTGGCCCAGGCGTTCAAGAAAATAGAGTACAAGGTTTTGCTGCGGAACCTTCTTGAGAACATTGCAAAGCTTGTCTTAACCTTTTGGCTGGTTTTCATTGGCCTTGGAGCAGTGGGAGCATCGCTTGCACTGGCATTAGCAGGCGCCTTTGCTTTGGCTGTTTCCTTTGTGCTCATCCAGAAAAGGGTTTTCAGTATTTTTGCATCTGGTGAAAAAACCGTTTACAATTTAAAGGAGTTGTTTGGCTATAGCTGGCCTCTGTTTGCAGTTGGCTTCTTCATGCTTATAATGGGAAACATCGATACAATCTCTCTTGGAATACTGAACACTGCCTACAACACCGGAATCTACAATGTTGCAACTCCAACAGCAAGAATTTTGGAGATTCCCAGTTTTGCCTTAGCTGCTTTGTTCCTGCCTGTTGTAACGGGGCTTTATGCAAACAAAAAAATGGACGAATTGGGCAGAACCTACAAAACAGTGACAAGATGGCTTTTTAGTACGACCTTCCCCTGCACTCTTTTTGCTCTATTATTTGCAAAGGAAATACTCTCAACAATGTTTGGCTCTGTTTACAGCCAGGGCTGGCCTGCTCTTGCAATTCTTGCGCTTGGTTTCTGCATTTTCTATACTTTAAATGCTGTTAGAAGCATGCTGCAGCCTCTTGCAAAGACAAAGTTTGTTTTGTACAACACAATTGCAGCAGCTGTTCTGAACATTTTCCTCAATATCTTTTTGATTCCGCTCTTTGGAATTGTTGGAGCGGCCCTTGCAACAGCTCTAAGCTATATTTTCTGGAGCTCACTGGCATTTTTCGAGGTCTATGCTGCAATAAAAATTCACCCGTTCAGCAAAGCCTTTTGGAAGCCAACGATTGCTTCTTTACTTGCGGCTGCACTGTTCTTTACAGGAAAAAGGATTATTCCGCCAATTGATTCCTACCAGTTTCCATTGAAACTGATTCTGCTTGTTGTTGCAGGAGCAGCGTTTCTTGCTGTTTACGCGACAATCCTGATTGGAATAAAGGGCCTGCAGCAGGAAGACATCGAAATACTGAAGGCAATTGAGAGCAAGACAGGGATGAAAATCGCATTTGTGCGAAACCTGATTAAGAGATTTATTTAACGTCATGTTTCTTTTTTTTGAAAATGTGCAGCACGTATTCCTTGCCTTTAAATTTGAAGAATGCAGGGTAGCGCTTGTTGTCTACTGTTCTGAGCAGATTGAATTGCTCTGCAATGCTCTTGTTTAACTTGAGCTCTGAATCCAAAGGAGTTCGTTTCCTATAGTATGTTGATTTGCCACCTTCTGGCAGAATCCCACATCCAGCAATCTTGGTTGTCAATTAGCACCTGAATTTTACAACCCATGAGTTTTTTCCCTTATTTGGTTTCAAAGTAGTTGCCGCACTTCCAGCAGTAAAAGTTCTTGATTTTCGGATTCATTACGTCCAACCCTGTCTTGCAGGTTGGGCATTTCACAGTCTTTTTTCGCCCATTTTTCCAGCCTCTTGTCTTTTTGGCATTCTTTTCTACATTCGTACCAATATTTCGGTATCAAAGAATAAAAAGCTAACGCAGTTTTTTATTAAAGGGGGGCTTGTAATAATGCGTTACTGCACCAGATGTGTTTACCCTGAGACCAGTGCAATAAAGATGACATTTGATGAAAAGGGCATTTGCAGCTATCCTGTGCAAATTGCAGTGAAATTCAAGATACCGCTAATGGTCTGGGGCGAAAGCGGCTTCTCCGATTTGGCTGGTTTCTATTCGCACTATGGCATGGTTGAGATGTCAAAAAGTTATAGGGGCAAGGGCATAAGGGGCTTTCAGCCAGAGGAATTTGTTGACAAGGGAAGAGGGCATTGACATGGTTGAGAAATATGATGGGAAAAGGCCATGTGATCTTGACATCATTCTGGAGTATTTGGAGATGACTGAGGAAGAATTTGTAGCATGCGTTGATAACATGAGGGACCCAAGAGCCTGGGCAAAGGACAAGAACGGCGAATGGCACTTGAAGGATAAGGTTGCCAACCATAGAAACGATCCGGGAGTGGAAGAGGCAAGGCTGCCAGTAAAGGAAAAGAACAATTATACTCTGGCTTCAAAATGGAAAGAAGACAAACATA
>JAFCFG010000095.1 GCA_017608725.1 Candidatus Iainarchaeum sp. | reverse complement strand
CCGAAACCCTTTTGCAGCAATTCCCGGAAAAATTTGGCAGTTATTTTGACCAAAACAAAAAAATAATCGATGAGCTGAAGCTGCCCCTAAACAAGTTCAACAGAAACATGATTGCCGGCTTTATCACAAGGAAGATAAACGAAAAGAAAGCAGCCTAACCCTGATTTGGCACAAGCACTGGTTTTGTGGTACCGTTTTTGTCCTTGTCCCTTTCCAAAACATAGAGGTTGCCTGAAGCAGCCTTTCTCATCTCATTGTCATGGGTTATGACAAAAATCTGGTCAACCAGGTCAGGCAAGTGCAGTTGCATCATTTTGCTCAAAGTGCTTACAGCATTGCTGTCCAGGTTGTGGGTTGGCTCATCCAAAATCAGCCAGCTTAAATTCTGTGTTAGAACAAGCGAAAAGGCTATTCTAATGCAGATTGCTGCAGCGCTTCTCTCGCCTCCGCTTAAAATTCCTTCAACCCTAACCCAATTGCCCCTGTTGTCCAAAACCCGAAGCTCATAGCTGCCTTGCTCTACAGCCATCTTGGCTGTCTTAAAGTCTTTGTAGGGGTAGATTTTCTGCCAGATGTTCTGCATTGCCTGGTTTATTGTGCCAATAAGTGTTTCTCTTAATTCACTTTGGGCTGCCTGCAGTGCATTGTTGAAGTAATTCATCTTCTCAACATTGCTCTCAATGCTGGCAATCTTTTTCTGCAGTGCTTTTAGCTGCTGCCTGTTTTTCTCTATTTTTTCCAGCCTTTCTCTGAATTCCCTTACCAATTCATCGTTTGCTTTTATGCCCTGTTTTGCCCCCTCTACTGCAGCCTTTCCCTCAACAACCTCCTTTCTTTTCTGCTGCAGTTCCTTTTCGTCAAAGCCAATTGCCTTAATCTGCTTCTCCACTGTTTCCACTATTTCCTGCAACTGTTTCAGTTCCCTTCCCTTTTCCCCCAACACCTCAATTTTCTCACCCAAATGCTTTAACTCCACTAGGTTTTCATGCAGGGCTTCCTTTTCCTTTCCCAGCTTTTTCCTTTTCTCTGCTGCCTTGTCCAGCTTTTCTTTAACTCCTGCAACAATCTTTTCAGCTTTCTCCCTTTCCTCCCTTGCCCT
Source organism: Candidatus Iainarchaeum sp. (assembly GCA_017608725.1). Lineage (GTDB taxonomy): Archaea > Iainarchaeota > Iainarchaeia > Iainarchaeales > JAFGDB01. The sequence continues at coordinate 3,421 of JAFCFG010000095.1, read as the reverse complement.
TTTTTGCCCTGCCTTGTTCTCCGCAACCAATTCCTCCCTGGTAGCTGTCTCAAGCTTTCTCTTGCAAACAGGGCAAACTGCTTTCAGGCCTTGCAACTGCAGCAAATGCTCTTTCAACTCATTCTCCTTGGCCTGGTTCACACCAATAACTTTCTCTGCCTCGCTTTTCTCCCTTTCCAGTTCCCTTTCCTCTTCCTCCAACTGCTTTAACGCCAGCTCTTTCTCCCCTGCTTTCTGCCCCAGTTCCCTCCTCTCTTTCTCCAATTCAAGCTTTGTTTTGCCCTTTGCCTGCTTTCTTGTTTCCTCAATGGCCTTGCTTAATTCTTCTGCCCTTGCCTTTTTTTGCATCAGCTGTTCCCTAAGTGAATTGAATTCCCTTCCCTTGCTTTCCAGGAATTTAACCTCTCTTTCAAGCCCTTCTACTCTTTTCTCTGTTTCTTCAATTTTTTTCTTCACGTCCCTGCTTTCCCTCTCCTTTTCCTCAATTCTTTTCCTTAATTTTGCTTCATCCTCCTCCCTAAGAGAGGCCAGCTGCTCTTGCAGCAAAGCCTTTCTGTCCTTTGCAATCCTCTTCAAGGTATTTTCAACGGTTACAGCGTTTGCCCTAACAGTCTCGTACTTCCTCAAATCAAGCAGTTCATCAAACCTTTGCTTCCTTTCTCTTGGGGTTAGCCTCAAAAAGTAGTCAATCTCATTCTGCTCACTATAAACGGCTCTGCTAAACAGGTTATAGTTTATTTCAATTGCCCTTTCAATGGCAGCAGTAACGTCCCTTGGCTTTGGCCCTGCAATAAATTTGCCCTGGCAGTAGAGCTTTGCCTCACTGCTGCCCTTTTTCTTAATTGTTCTCTCAACACTGTACTGTTTGCCAGCGTAATCAAATTCCAGCTCTACCCCTGCATCATCAGCCTGATTTGGCTTGTTTTGAATTATTTCCTGCAGAGCAAGCCTTCTTGCCTGCAGGGCAGGGAACGTGCCAAACAAAGCAAAGCAGATTGCATCCATAACAGAACTATTGTGTGTCAAAATATTGCCAAGTCCTGCAACAAAGTTTTCTGTTTCTTCAACAGAAAAATCATAAACATATTTGGATGGCGTTGGAATCCTTTCAATTTTTGTAACTCTGTCAAAGAAAATATCTGCTTTAACAATTTTTTCAAGTTTTTCAAAAGCAGGTGTTTTGAATTTATAATTTTCAAGTATTTTTCCCAGAATTCGGGACAATTTTTCTCTGCCAATGTTTTCTTTTGTTCTATAAGTAAAAAGCTGGCTTGCAATGTTTCGCATTTTTTTATTTTTTCTTTTGCCCAAGGAGTACTCATATGTGAGTTCTTTCAACAGGTTTTCTATATTTGGGATTATGTCAACGCCATCCCATCCATTTCTTTTCTCCAGTACCTTAACCCATTTTAGTAGGTTTGTTTGTTTTCTCTTACTTAAAAAAGAGACATGTCTAGCAAAAATAGGAATGTGTTTTGGCAGGACAAGCAATTCGTAGTATTCTCCTTGTTTTCTTTTAACTTTTCGCAATCTTGAGATTATCCCCCACCTGCAAAGCAGTGTCTGGATGGCCTCCAGCAATTCTATACTTTTGGAGGAGCAAGATAGCTCCGCCCTCTTCGTTGAAATGTAACCATCTCCTTCAAAATACATTTTGAAGAAGTCTGATAAAAGTTCGTCGTTAAACCAGAACACAAATTCAGGGAGCTTCTTTTCTCCTGCGTGTGCTCCAAACAACCTTGAGAACAGGGCGCTCACAATTTTACTGTTTATCTGAGAATTATTTTTTATGCGTTTTATTGGGATTTTTGGAAAAACACTTTTCCAAGCGGTTTCGAAAGTTCTTAGAAATAATTTATCGTCATTTGTAATACATAGCTTATATTGGGATTTTTTAGGCAAGTAATAACTCCCGCCTTCTGAAACATAAGCACCGCAGATTCTTGCAAAATTTTTTGATAATTTAATTTTCTTTGGAACTGCATGGCTCAAATGCTTTGCAATTATTAAGTTCCTTTCATGGCTTCGTTTTCTATCACGCCAGTTTGCTAGAGTAAATTTTGTGACTGAAACTTGGCTTGCAGCTTTTGGTACAGAAACCCCTTCTTTAATTAGTTGCAGTCCGCCCAATATGTCATTGGTTTCTCTAAAATCAGGTAATTCAGCTGAAACATCGAAGTATTCGGGGCTGCATTTAAGCTCCATTTTTTTTGGGCAGAGGATGAAAACCCCCTTCTTTACATCACTGCCTTTTATTGGTTTTAGTTCTCCGTTCTCAAAAACTAATAGACTGTGATTTGGTGTAACAGTTATCTCTTTGCCCTGCCTTGTCCTGATTTTAATGACTTCTGCTTCTGCTTTATGTTTTATAAATTTAGAGATTTTGCGCTCTTCCATTTTGAGTGTACATGGGTCTACTGTTTGAATTCTTATATTGAATGGATTCTTGCTTGTAAAAATAGTTCCGTTAGACTGTTTTTGAATTTCTTCTGCATTTTTTAAGCTCCTTTCAACTATTTTTCCTATGGCTTCTTTTTTCCAACTATGCCCCTCTTTGACTAAGACCAGCTCACCATATGGAAGGGACTTACCGCTACCCATTGGCCCAACAAGAACATTTGTGCCCTTGCCAAACTCAAAAGTGCTTTCACTGTGAGTTTTCCAGTTGTGTAATTTAACTGTTTTAATCAAAATTTTTCCCAATAAAATATATTACAAAACCAGTTTTTAAAGGATTTGAAAGAGTGATGTTCCGGTAGTCCAATTAACTAAATACAAGCGAGGATATTGCTCCAAAAACAATTAAATACCCTTGATTCATATTTCTTTGGAGGTGAATAGGCCATGGGCGCTCGGCGTAGAAGGCACAGGCGAAAGAGAAAAGGGTTGGTCCCGCCTATTGTACCTCAGGCTTTTGAACTGGCTTCAGAATTGGTAAGCAGAAGGCAATTATATGACAAGCAGGTTGCAAGGGTTTTACAGAAAAGGGGTTTTGATTTTAGTCCTCACAAAATTCAGCAGATAAGAACTGAAATGGGCATTCCTGCTGTCCGGCGTGCAAAGCCCAAAGAAGCCCCTGATCCCAAGGTTGAGAGAGCGGAAAGGCTAATAGGCCTAAGGAGATTCAAAAACTTTCCCCTTGACGAAAAGCTCCAGAGGATTGAGCGTGCACACAAAGCAGTTTTGCAGCTGGAGGAAACACTCTCTGTTACAAGAAGTGAAGGGGCAAGAAAAAGGCTTAGGCTTGCTTTAAGAAATGCAAGAAGTCTAATCAGGGTTTTTTCCAACACCCTGCCTATTGAAGCTAAAAGAGAATTAAAGAGAAGGGGATTGATAAAATAGACAATTCACACCAGGGTCATTTCTTTCATTTCAGCTTCTTCCACTGCCTCCATTTCATTCAGTTCCTTTGTCAATTCCT
>JAFCFG010000094.1 GCA_017608725.1 Candidatus Iainarchaeum sp. | reverse complement strand
TGATTTACTCTTGGAATTTGGCAGGGGGCATTATTTTTAATGTTTTCTGTTTTTTAAATAATAGAGCTTCTAATAGCTTTGGGTATAGCGATTTTTCTGCTCGGACGTGCTTTAATTGTATAAAATTGATGCCTTGCCATAGAAACGGAAATGGACTTGCTCAGCCAAGAGCATGCCCCAGCGTGAAAAAGCGCTTTCATCAATGGCCAAGAGGTAGATTGTTTGACTTTCAAAATAGCTGAGCACTTTCTTGTTCCAAAGCATGTACTGCTGAGCAAAGAGCAGGCTGAACAGCTGCTGAAAAAATACGGCATAGAAGTTAGGCAACTGCCAAGGATACTGAAAACAGACCCGGCAATAAAAGATCTGAAGCCGCAGAAGGACGACATAGTGAAGATTGTGAGAAACAGCCCAACTGCTGGCAAAACCGTTTACTACAGGAGAGTTGGATAAAATGCGGAACTGGGAACTGATTGAAGCATACTTCCGCAACAAGAACTTTGCACAGATGGAAATAGACTCATTCAACCAGTTTGTTGAAAAAAAGCTGCCGGAAATAATTGATGAAAGCGGCGAAATAATTCCAAAAATTGAGGAAGTCAAAATTGAAATTAGCAATATTGAGGTATTGAAGCCGCGGATTGTTGAAGCAGATGGCAGCCCCAGGGCGAATTTTTTTCCAATGGAGGCAAGGATTAGGAACAGGACCTACAGCAGCCCTTTGTTTCTGACAATGAGGCTGCTGAGGAGAGACGTAGAGCAAGATGTAAGAAGGGCCTACATTGGAGAACTGCCAATAATGCTTAAATCAAATCTGTGCTGGCTGAAGGACAAGAGCGAGGAAGAGCTAATTGAAATGGGTGAAGACCCAAAGGACCCTGGCGGATACTTTATTATTAACGGAAGCGAAAAGGCTTTGATGACCCAGGAAGTTCTTGCTTCAGACAGGGTAATGATTGGAGAGCAGACAAAGGGGGTAGCAGCTGAAGTGATTTCAACAAGAGGGGCATTCAAGGGAAGGGTCAGGGTGACAAGGAAACCTGACGGAATGCTGAATGTAACCTTTCCGGCCTCACCAAGAAAGCTGAAGCTGTTTGTTTTGCTGAAAGCGCTTGGGCTGAAAACATTGAGGGAAATAAAGGATGCGTTTCCACTGGAAAAAGAAGTTGAGAACGATATCTTGGTTAATTGGGAGAATTGCCTGGTTAAGAACGAAGAAGAGGCATTGGACAAGATTGGGAAATTCGTTGCACCTGGCCAGGTAATTGACTACAGGCTCAAGAGAGCACAGGAGGTTATTGATGCTTTTCTCTTACCGCACATTGGGCAGAAAAAAGAGGACAGACTGGCAAAAGCGTACTATCTGGCAATGATGGCAACAAAGGCAATTGAAAGAGGCTATGGTTTGAGGGGAGAAGACGATAAGGACCATTATGCAAACAAAAGGCTTGAGCTGTCAGGGAAACTGATGGAACACCTGTTCAGGTACAGCTTCAAGTACTTCATAAAGGATTTACGATTTCAGATTGACAGAACTGTTACAAGGAGAAGGAAACTGAATATCAGCACTATTGTAAGACCAGGCGCTGTAAGTGAAAGGATTCGCTTTGCAATGAGCACAGGGAACTGGATTGGCAGGGCAACAGGCGTAAGTAAGTTCATGGACAGAGTGAACTTCCTGAGCCCTCTGACTGATTTGAGGAAAGTAAAAAGCCCCTTGAACAAAAACAGGGAATTGTATGAGGCAAGGGACGTTCACGGAACCCACTGGGGCAGGCTTGACCCGATAGAAACACCTGATGGGCCGCAATGCGGCTTAGTAAAAAATCTGTCACTGATGGCCGAAGTAACAACAGAAACTGAGGAAGAACCAATTGAAAGGTTCTTGTACAAAAAGGGAGTGAAGCTGAGGAAATTATAGGTGATTTAATGCCGGGAGTTAGAAAATTGGCAAAGGTTTACATCAATGGAAGGCTTATTGGATTCCATGAGCAACCCGAGAAGCTGACTTCGGACTTGATTAAGGCAAGGAGGGCAAACAAAATAAGCCCTCTGGCAAACATTGCTTACCATAAGGACACAAACGAATTGTATATCAACACAGATGCCGGCAGGGTGCAGAGGCCGTTGATTGTTGTTGAAAACGGCAAGCCCGCTGTAACAGAGGAAGACCTAAGGCAGCTGCAAACAGGGAAGCTAAGTTGGGCTGAATTGGTAAAGCAGGGCAAGGTTGAATATCTGGATTCAGAGGAAGAGGAAAATGCTCTGATTGCATTGAAAGAAGAGGAACTGACAAATGAGCATACCCACCTTGAGATAAACCCAGTGGCAATATTGAGTGTTATCAGTTCAATGATTCCATACTTGCAGCATGATATGGCAGGAAAGGTACTGCACGGAGCAAAGATGTTTAAGCAGGCCTTGGGCATAAGCGGAATAAACTACAACCTGAGAAATGACACTGAATCATTCCTGCTCTATTATCCACAAAAGAACTTGGTTAGAAGCAAAATAATGGATTTAATTGAATTGGATAAAAGGCCGCAAACCCAAAACCTTGTGGTTGCAATCATGCCCTACAGGGGCTTCAATACCCTTGATGCTTTGATTTTGAACAGGGGCAGTGTTGACAGAGGCATGGGCAGAAGCGCTTATTTCAGAACCTATGAAGCTGTTGAACACAGGTATCCTGGCGGCCAAATTGACAGGTTTGAGAGACCAACAGAGGAAACAGTTGGCTTTCAGGGAGAGGAAGCATACAGGAAACTTGACCCTGATGGCCTTGTTGGCTTGGAACAGCCTATGGCAGAAAAGGAAATCATAATTGGCAGGACAAGCCCGCCAAGATTTCTGGAGGAAATAAGCGAATTTGGGGTTGTAAAGGAAAAGAGAAGGGAAAGCAGCATTACAACCAGGAAGGGAAAGCCGGGTTTTGTTGACACTGTTTTGATAACGGAAAGCGAGGACGGAAACAGGGTGGTGAAGGCAAAAATCAGGAGCAGTATGCTGCCGGAAGTAGGAGACAAGTTCAGCAGCAGGCATGGCCAGAAAGGAGTTATTGGGGCAATTGTGCCAGAGGCAGACATGCCGTTTACAGCTGATGGAGTGAAACCGGATTTAATTATTAACCCGCACAGTATTCCAAGCAGAATGACTATTGGACACTTGCTTGAAATGCTTGGAGGCAAGATTGGCGCATTGAGAGCAGAGTATATTGACGGAACGCCCTTTAACAGCACAGGCAGGGAGGAATTGGAAAGGCTGCTGAAGGAAAAGGGCTTCAGGGCAGACGGAAAGGAAGTGTTTTACGACGGAGTAACAGGTGAAAGGATTGAAGGAGAGGTATTCACCGGTGTTGTTGCATACAGAAGGTTATTCCACATGGTTGCACATAAAATGCAGGCCAGGTCAAGAGGCCCTGTACAGATTTTAACCAGACAACCAACAGAGGGAAAGGAAAAGGAAGGGGGCCTCAGATTTGGAGAGATGGAAGGCGAAACCCTTGTTGGGCACGGTGCAGCAATGCTATTGCAGGAAAAGTTCATTGAAGACAGCGACAAAGTAATTGAGCTTGTATGCGAGAGATGCGGGGTTATTGCAATAAATGACCAAATCAGAAACAGGCGCTATTGCCCGATTTGCAACGGAAGCAAGGTCTACCCAGTTGAGATGAGCTACGGGTTCAAGCTTTTGCTGGATGAGTTAAAGGCATTGGGGGTATTCCCAAAATTGGTGATTGGAAACAAGGCTTAAGGTGTTAAAAAAATGCTTATGAAAAAGATTCAGGCAATTCACTTCAGGATTTTAAACCCGGAGATGGTCAGGAAGATGAGTGCCCTGGAGATAAAGACCCCTGACACCTATGACAAAGACGGCTATCCAATGGAAGGCGGCCTAATGGACCCGCATTTGGGAGTGATAAACCCTGGCTTGAGGTGCAAAACATGCGGCCAGAAGATGAAGCAGTGCCCAGGCCATTTTGGCAGCCTAGAGCTTGTTAGGCCTGTTCTCCACAGTGAGTTTGGCAGAAGATTGGAACTGCTTATGCATGCAACCTGCAAGGAGTGTGGCAGAATAGCGTTGCCAGATGAGGCAATTGCAAAATACCAGAAGACTTTGACACCAGAAAACGTTGAAGCAACTGGGAAAAAAATCATTGCAAAAACGAAAAAGGTAAAGAAATGCCCTCACTGCGGTGCTGCAAAGGGAAAGGTTTTGTTGGATAAGCCGACCAACTTCTTCTACAACAAGGAAAGGATTTACCCTCCCCAGATAAGGGAATGGGTTGAAAAAATATCGGATGAAGACCTCAAGCTTTTTGGTTACGATGTTGAAAGGGTTAAGCCTGAGTGGTTTATCATGAAGGTGCTGCCAATTCCGCCAATTACCATTAGGCCAAGCATTACTCTTGAATCAGGGATTAAAAGCGAGGATGACTTAACACACAAGTTGGTTGACATCATTAGGATTAACCTCAGGCTGAAGGACAATATTGATGCTGATGCTCCACAGCTGATTATTGAGGACTTGTGGAATTTGCT
>JAFCFG010000093.1 GCA_017608725.1 Candidatus Iainarchaeum sp. | reverse complement strand
ACCCAATACTCTCCTACCTGACACTGCTGAAGGAAATAAAGAAAGAGGCTGCAAAGATTTCAAGCCAGGGAAAGACTTACGAGAGCTGCACTGCCCCCTATCTTGACACTCTAGATTATATGAGGCAGATATTTGAGGAAACAGCCCTGATTAAAAAAACAAAGAATTACCTGGCAAAGCTCACTGAGATACCTGAAACCGCCCAATTGTACCACAACCTGTTTGAGGCAGAGGTAAAGCCGGCATTTATTGGAAGCAGGCTGATGTTCAAGGAAATGGAAAGGCTTGAGCTGCTGGACGAGTACAGTGTGAAAAGGGCCACAGTCCAGATATTCAACCATCCAAACAGAACAGAGAACCTTTATTTTATCAACCCGCCGGAGTATACTCTGGGGCCAGAAAGGTACTTTGTTATGAGCAAAACCAGGGAGATTGTTGCAGGTTACCAGCCGGGAAAAACAAGCCTGAGCACTGTTGCAAAAAGCAGGCGATACTTTGAGAGGGTTTATGAGTCCACCATAAAGGATGTTGCAAGGCAGAACAATGTTAGGCTGGACCCATCAGAAATAAGTGAGCTGGCTTCAATTGTTGCAAGATACACTGTTGGCTACGGCATCCTTGAAATACTGTTGAGTGACAGAAGCCTTACAGATGTTTACTTGGATAGCCCCATTGGGCAGAAGCCATTGTATGTTGTGCACAGCAACCATGGCCAGTGCCAAACAAATATCCTGTACACAGTTGGGGAGGCAAATGCCCTAATCAGCAAGATGAGGGCGATGTCAGGCAGGCCGTTTGATGAAGCGCACCCAGTGCTTGACCTGAATCTGCCGGACTTGGACACAAGGGTTGCAATTATTGGGCCTCCACTGGCGCCGGACGGCATAGCATTTGCCTTCAGGCTGCATAAGATAACGCCCTGGACCCTGCCCCTATTCATTGACAACGGATTTTTGAATCCCCTGGCAGCTGGCTTGCTTGACTTCTTCATTGATGCACAGGCCACCATGCTGCTGACTGGAAGCAGGGGAAGCGGAAAAACAAGCCTGCTGGGAGCATGCATTCTGGAAATCCCGCAGAATGCCAGGATAATTGTACAGGAGGACACTCTTGAGATTCCTGTTCCATACATGCGAAACATTGGCTACAACATTCAAAGGCTGAAAACAAGAAGCCCAATAAGCGTTAGCAAAACCGAAACAGAGGTTGCCCCTGAAGAGAGCCTTAGAACTGCTCTAAGGCTCGGGGACAGCGCCCTGGTAATTGGCGAAATTCGAAGCAAGGAGGCAAAGGTTTTGTACGAGGCTATGAGGATTGGTGCAGCTGGAAACATTGTTATGGGAACTGTCCACGGAGACAGCGCTTACAGCGTTTGGGACAGGGTAGTAAATGATTTGGGCGTTCCAAATACGAGCTTTAAGGCAACAGATATCGTTGTGGTTGCAAGGCCAATAAGGTTTGCAGGCAGCCTGAAGAGAAAGAGGAGGGTTGTGCAGATTACTGAAATCAAAAAGCATTGGACAGCAGACCCGGACAAGGAAGGCGGCTTTCTTGATTTGATGCTTTACGATGCGAAAAAGGATTCTCTGGAGTTGTTGGAGGACAACCTGAAGGATTCAGAGTTGTTTGATAAAATCAGCAGAACCTCAGGGCTTACAATGAGGGAGATGTGGAAAGACATTAGAATGAGAGCTGACAGCAAGGCATTTTTGGTTGGCCTGAAGAGAAAGCACAATCTTCCGGAACTGCTTGAGGCAGTTAACAGCGCTGTTGCAAAAGGCAAGCTGTTGCTGTTAAAGGAACAGCAGATAAGGGAAACAGGAAAGGTTGATTACGATGACGCCCTAGGCAAGTGGAAGTACTGGGCCAAGAACACTTTCTTACCCAGGGTTGCTGCTGCGAAGAAGTGAATTTTTTTCCGGAGGTCAATGTCTTATGCCAAGGAGAAGAAGGGAAGGAAAGGCCGGATTTTCCAACAGGACGCCTGGGTCATTGTACAAGGGCATAAAGCTGACTGGGGAAAAGGGGCCTGTTGAAACTGCGTTGGTTAAAAAAAAGCAGCCCAGGTTTGTTTCCTTCTGCAAAGGTGTCCATAAACGTTTTTCTTCGCTTGGAAAGGGAGGCAAATTCAGCAAAAGGAACAAGGAAGCAGTGGAATTCCTCGGATGGAATTTGACAGCAGAGGAGTTGTCTGCAGCAAGCAAGTTTACTCTTTTTCTTACAATAGTGATCGGTGTTGTTGCAGCGGTTGTTATCATGTTCACTCCCTTCAATGCAGGGCTGGAGGAAGCCTTTGGGCCTGGATTAGCCCCAGTGTGTGTTTTTATTCCCTTTATCATAGTTGCGTTGGCTGTAACAAACTATGTGCAGACCTATCCAATCAACGCAGCCAATGTAGAGAAAACAAAGGCCCTGACATATGTTCCGGAAATAATTGGCTATATGATAATGTCAATGAAGCTTGTTCCAAACCTGGAGAAGGCCATTGAATTTTCAGCTGAACACGGAAGTGGAAAAATAGCAGAGGACTTCAAAAGGCTTATGTGGGATGTGCAGCTTGGTGTGTACAATACTGTAAGCGAGGCCTTGGATGAGTTGGCCTACAAGTGGGGCAAATTCAGTGAAGAATTTAAGCACGCCCTGATGAAGATAAGGGCAAGCATTCTTGAAACAACGGAGGCGAAAAGGTACCAGCTGCTTGACAGTACGATGACCTCAATCCTTGAATCAATCAGGAACAAAATGGAACAATACGCAAGGGAATTGTCCCAGCCGAGTGTTCTTTTGTTCTACATGGGTGTGCTGCTGCCCCTAATTCTCATAATTGTTTTGCCTGTGGGCAGTGCATTCAGCGGACAGCCAATGGCAACACCGCTTGTCCTGATAACAGTCTACAACATCGCTATTCCTGGCATAACCTTTTTGTTTGCAAGGGACGTTATAAAGAGGAGGCCCCCAACTCAGGAAGTTCCGGAAATACCGGATAACTTTCCTGGCCTGCCAAAAAAGAATAGGGCAATGCTTGGAAAGACATCGATTGACCTGCGCTTCCTGGTTGTGGTCGTTTTTATTGCAGGCATTGCAGGAAGCTACTTTGTTTCTTTGGAGGGGATTCCCCCAGCCTCACTTATGGGGGAAGAGGGCTTCCAGATATTGCCCAGAGACAAGACAGTTGCCGGTGTTTTAAAGCTGTATGGAAAGCCGGCCAACTGGTTTGATGACGATGGCCCCTATGCACAGCAGCTGATTGCATCAATGGGCGAGAAGGAAGGGAGAAATTTGTTCAATGCCGAGAGAACAGAGTTTTTTATGAGGAACGATGTCACGCCCTATTCGCTTATCTTTGGCATACTGTTAACCGTTACTGGCTGCATAGCGATTTTCATTTACTACAGGAACATCTACAGGAGGAAAATGCAGTTGGCAATCCTGCAGATGGAGTCAGAGTTTAAGGACAGCTTGTATATTCTTGCTTCAAGGCTTGGGGAGAACAGGCCAGTTGAGGAAGCATTGAAGCACACAAAGAAGTTTTTGCCTGATTTTAAGGTAAGCAAAAGGATTTTTGGCAGAACTGTTGAAAACATTGAATTGCTTGGAATGCCTTTGGAGGCGGCGGTTTTTGATTCCAACTACGGCAGCATGAAACACCTGCCAAGCAAAACCATTCAAACCGGAATGCGGATAATGGTTGATTCCGTCAGGCTTGGGGTAAACGTTGCTGCAAGAACCCTTATTTCGCTTTCCCTGCAATTGAGCAATAACGAAAAGGTAAACAGAACTCTGAAAGCCCTGATAAGTGACACTACCTCAATGATGAAGACCATGGCTGTTTTTATTTCTCCGGTTGTATTGGGTGTTACAACTGCTTTGCAAAAGGTTGTAATGCTCACTCTTTCAACCATTCATAGCAGCAATACTGATAAGATGTTAGGTGCCATGGATGCCAGTGTGGTTGGCACGCCGGTTGATATTACGGCAATAACTGAGGGCTTTTCAATCGAGGCGGTTCAATTCGATGCAATGATCAAGCCATGGCAGTTTTTGGTTATAGTTGCAATTTATGTGATTGAATTGGTTGTGATAATGGTTTACTTTACAACCAAGATTGAGGAGGACAACAGGCTTTTGTTTGCAATAAACCTTGCAAAGGCATTGCCTGTTGCGATTGCAGTTTTCCTGGTAAGCGTAATAGCCTCAGGCCTTGTTGTCGGGGGCTTTTTCGGAGGCGTATAAATTATGAATGAGGCCGGCCAGGAATTCAGCGGTTTCAGGCTTTTGATTGAAGCGGCAATGGTTGTTCTAATTCTTGTCATAATCTTTTCAATTCTTTCCCATCTTGACAACATAAGGCGGGATGTAAGCGAAAAAAGGCTGTATGAGGGCTTTGAAAAGGCTGCAGCTGCACCGGATGGAAGCGTGATATTTGAAAAGGGCCTTGTTTTGGGTGAAGGAAAGGGCTATAGCACAAGGGCTTTTGCAAAAAGAGTGACCGATATTGAAGCAGAGTGCATTGAAATAAGGGCAGGGAAAAGCAGTGCTTTTTCATTGGAGG
>JAFCFG010000092.1 GCA_017608725.1 Candidatus Iainarchaeum sp. | reverse complement strand
CTTAGCTTTCTGTTCATTGTCTTTGCAACAATGTAGTAAGCAGTTGGGTCAATGTCAAAAATTCCGTCAACTGCCCTGGTGCCTTTGCCTGTTGCATAGCTGATAACTGTTTTTGGATGCCCCCTTCCAAAAAAGTTTTTGAATTTCCCATTCTCCAATTCAGTTGCTTCCCTTACTGCGCTGTCAAGATACCATTCTTCCAGCATCACGTTCAGCACTGCATTTCCCTGGCCGTCAGGAAACTCATCCAACAACAGGCAATAACCCAACAACTCTTCTTCACTCCATTCCTCAAGATAGCGTTTGCCAAGCGCTGTTTCCTGCAGCGTTTCCAGAATTCTTTCAATTTCCAGGCTGCTTTTGTTAAACCTCTCCCTCAACTGCTGTTCAAGGAAATCCAATTTCCCCCTGGAATTTTCTTCCAAAGTCAGTTTTTCCTCTGGGGCAATGTTTTTGTTTACATTAAACAAGTCAAAAAAGCCATTGGCAAAGTCAAAGAACCAGTTGAGGTAGGAGGCATATGCAAACCCAGGGTACAAGCTTAAAAGCAGCAGAACAGAGAACAGGGCAATTGCTTTTTTTGAGTTCATTTTCCCCAATAAGATAGCCTTCCAGGGAATTAATATGGCTTTGGTTGAAAGAAAATCAACCCAAAAGTTGAATTAAACCCACTGGCCTAACCTGCTTTGCTGGCCTTTTTCCCTGGCCCTTTCCTCCAGTTTTCCCAGGGCATTTTCCACCCTTTCAGCTGAAAAATCATGCTCGTCGCACAGAAACTTCCTTATCCTGTCTTTCTCAGGCAAGCCAAATTCTATCCTGTAGTCCTTTGTGGAAGACGGTTTCAGAAATATTTCCTCAACCTCCCTGTAATCAAACCCTGGCTCATGCCCTGTTTCCTTTAATATGTCCTGGAATTTGCTGTGCTCTTGCACCAGCTTCAAAGCCGTTTTCGGCCCTATCTTCGGAAACTTTTCATTAAAGTCAGTGCCTATGAGAATTCCAATCCAAATAAGCTTCCTCCTGTCAATCTTCATTGCCTCCAAATTCCTCTGCAATTCAATCATCTCAGGCTTTATCTCATAATAGAAATCCCTCCCTGGCGCCTTTCTCCTGCCACTAACAGCAATATTCCTCAGCAGCCTTTCTGTTCCAAAGAGCAGTGCGTCAAAGTCCTGGCTAACGCAGCCGTAAAGCTTGTTTTCTGCAACCATTGCAGCTATCTGGGCTTCTCCCTCGGATGGGGCCTGCACTACCGGCAGACCCATGAGCTTGATTAATTTCTTTGCGTCCCCAACCATTTCATCAGTTAACTTAACAGCCCTCTGGGCATACTTCCTTGCTTCCGCCTCCTCTCCCTTCTCCCTTGCCCTTTCCTCTTTTATCTTTGCCTCTGTCCTAATCCTGCTTCTTTTCCTTACCGTTTCACTCTTCAATTCATGTGGCTTTCCATCAAAGACAAAAACCGGCTTTATTCCTGCTTCAAGCAAATTAATTGTCCTGTACAACAGCCCAGTAAGGTGGCTGGTTACACGCCCTTTGCTGTCCATTAAGGGTGTGCCGTCCCTTCCCCTAATGCTTGAAAGGAATTGGTAAAGGATGTTGTGGCTGTCTACCCCAACCTTCCTCCCCGAGAGAAAATCCAGGGTTATTTCCTCCTTTTCAAGCAATTCACCAATTGCAGTGCCCATATAACAGAAATATATTAGCAAAAAAGGCATTAAATTTATTTTCATAGGGAAAAAGAACCAGAAATATCCGAAGTGGTTTGAAAAGCCAACAGAAAGCCTTAAATATGAGGCCTGCAGCAATTATTAAATGCAAGCCCAGGGCTTGCATTGAACTTAGTTTGGTGAGCCTATCCCAATTCTTGAACTAAGTTCAAACCAACTCTCTTAGCTGTGAAGGAAGGTTGTTTTCCAACTTTCCTTCCCTATTTCCTTTTGTTTGATTCATGCTGCAAATCAATTTAATAAAATTTCTAAGCCCTATTTCTCCTAATGCAGTGCGAAATTTGCGGCAAAGAAGCAGGCAGGGGCAGGCAAATCAACCTGGATGGCTCAGCCCTGATTGTGTGCGATGCATGCACTTGCTTTGGAACAGAAAAACAGAGAACAGCAATTGAATCAGCCCAGAGCTTTTCTCTCCCTGGCCAAAGGCCCTTGAGGCCAGTGGGCAAGCCTTTCTACGAAAAAGAGCAGCTTGATTTGGGCCTTGATATTGAACCAGACTACGGTAAGCTTATCAGGAAGGCAAGGGAGCAGAAGAACCTTACTGTAAAAGAGCTTGCAATGAAGGTTTTTGAAAAGGAATCCGTACTGCACAGGATTGAATCACAGGCAATAAAGCCGAGTGATGCCCTGCTTGCAAAGCTTGAAAAGCAGCTTGGCATAAAGTTAAAAACAAGAACAACCTAATTTTTGCCAATGGACAAGTTTCAAAAAGCCCTGATGGGCCTGGCTATCTTCGGCATTGTTCTGTTTTTATTAGAATTTCTCTTAGTAGGGCAGGATATTTACCC
This sequence comes from Candidatus Iainarchaeum sp., assembly GCA_017608725.1. Lineage (GTDB taxonomy): Archaea > Iainarchaeota > Iainarchaeia > Iainarchaeales > JAFGDB01. The sequence goes on along the minus strand of JAFCFG010000092.1, from coordinate 2,045 downwards.
CTTCTTCATGCTATATATTGTCCTTGTGTTTCTTCTTGTTCCAACCTACTTGTTCAAAACAATTTTCAAATTTGACACTTTCTACATTATTAGTTTGGTTAAAACTAAACGTTTTATTGGCTTTATTGAAAGGATTTCCAATTTTAAGCTTTGGGACATTCTAGCAGACCTTGGTCTGATTCTTGGCTTTGGGCTAATTGGTGTTGACTGCCTTTTTGGCAAGAAATTTCCAAAACCAAAAAGAATTTTTATTGCATGTGTTTCAAGCGCAATCCTTTTCATTCTCTTCTTTGGCTTCTTCCTTGGGTTTTTTGTTGCCCCTGAATCAGAGCTTTTGCCAATTTTAATTTTGTTTTCCATTGCATTTGCATTTGGGGGACTTATGCTTTTTGCACTGGCTGCCCTTGCCTGGCAGGTTTTTGATATAATTTCAAAAATTCTGATTGGAAAGACCCCCTGCCCAGGCGTTGTTCCAATTATCCCCGGGGTTCAAATGCCAAATGTTCCCTCTTTTTTCACACCCCCTGTTTCTGTTTGGGGGGCATTTATTCTAATTCTTGTAGTCCATGAATTTTCCCACGGCGCATTGATGAAGCGAGCTAAAATAAAAATAAAATCTGTTGGCATAGCGTTGTTTGGCTTGCTTCCAATCGGTGCATTTGTTGAACCAGATGAAAGGGAACTAAAAAACTTGCCTGAAAGAGAGCAGCTTAGGATTTATGCAATTGGCCCTGCTTCAAACGTTTACTCTATGGTTGTGTTAATTGCACTGGTTTCACTTGCTTCGTATGCCTTTGGTCCAATGTTCAGTGAATCGCTTGACTCAATAGAAAGAAAAATTGAATTGGAGTCAGTTGTGATTTCCGATGTTTTGGAGGACTATGATTTGTGTGGTAACACTATCGAAGTCCCTGCCCAGGGCGTTATTGAAAAGGGGTGGGTTCTGCAAAAATACAATGGCGTTGAAATAAAAACTTTCTACGATCTAAAGCACGCTTTTTCAAATCCCGGTAAGACTGTTTCAATGGTTTTCCAAACAGAAGAGGGCATTGTTGAAAAAACCCTTGAGAAAAACCAAAGAGGCGAAATTGGAATCCAAACAGAGCTAATTTATGCAGAGGGAAAGGGCCCGCCCCAAAAATACCTAAACATGCTTTTCTGGCTGGGCAGCATTGGTATTTTCTTGAACTGGTTGTTACTTTTAAGCCTTGCAGTGGCAATGATTAACTTTATTCCAATGGATCCGTTTGACGGGGGAAAAATAGCGAAAATCCTTTTCCTCCCTTACTTCGGTTTCCTTGGCATGAGCAAGCAGGACACGGAAAAATTCATAGGAAGACTTTTCCTCTGGATAGTAGCAGGCCTCCTATTCCTAAACGCGCTTCCGCTGATTCTTTAGAAAAGCGCTTACGAAAGGATAAAAAAAGGTTTGAAATTTTTATTTTTGGGGCACTTTATTTAATATTATATTTTTCTGGTGAGATAACTTCATGGGATGCGCCAGTATCCCAAATTATTGTTTATTGCTTGGCCTCAATTGCAACTGTTTCAGTGCCTCTTTTCTATTTGTGGAAGAAAAAAAGAAAAAGCAGGGGAAGGGTGATTCCCTGTTTTTATCTCACAAACTCAATTCCAAGCTCGCTCCTGTCTGCTGACCGGATAGAGCTTGCGCCCCTGCCGTCTATTGGCCCTTTGATGTAAGGGCTGCTTACGCCAGTGAAAATTGTTATTACTTCCATCTTGTTCTCAAACGTTGGGTCAACCCTGCTGCCCCATATGACCTGGGCCTTCGGATCAATTCTCTCTGTCAACATTTCACCAACAGCGTTTGCCTCGCCCAAAGTAAGCTCTGGCCCGCCAGTAATGTGAATCAGTGCACCGGTTGCCCCGCCAATGTCCACATCAAGCAAAGCGTTCTTCAATGTGTCCTCAACAACCTCGTTAACCCTGTCAACGCTCTTGCTTTCTCCAACAGCAATAACGCTTAATCCCTTGTTGCTCATTACTGCCCTGACATCGGCGAAGTCAAGGTTAATCAAGCTGGG
>JAFCFG010000091.1 GCA_017608725.1 Candidatus Iainarchaeum sp. | reverse complement strand
CAAAGAGCAATGCCTGCCCTTCTGCTGTCCAAGTCATATATGGTATTGCTCTCTACTAGCACGTGTTTGTTTCCCCCGGGAATGCTTATTCCATCTTCTCCAATCCTGTGGATTTCGTTTTTTCTAATAACAAGATTGTCACTGGCCAAGGTTCTGATGCCTCTCCAAATGTTTGATATTTCGTTCTCTTCTATTGTAATAAAATGCGAGTTCCTTATCTCTATGCCATACCCTCCTATATAATATGGTTCATAGGGCCCGGTATACGATGCTGGTAGCCTAGTTATATTGTTGTTGAGGATTTGAACTTGTGAAGTATTGTAAATTGTAATGCCATTTTCTATTTTGAATCCTTCAAAAATCAAATAGGATGAACCATCACCTCCACAGCCCCAATAATCGTGGTTGTAAATATATACTTTTGTAAGCAGTGGTTCATGGCCTTCATCAGCTTTATAGGTTAGCCAATTGCTTCTGTAGTAGGGGCAGTCAAAAGTATAACTGCTTTCTGAGAATTCACCATAGTTTCCATCCCTGAAATAAACAGTGTCTCCTTCCTCTACCTTTGGCCCTGTTCCACTGTACCAGGTGTAAGCTCTGTCCAGAGTGCACCAGGGCTGGCTTGATGTGCCAGGTCCATCATTACTGCAGCCGCTATCCTCTATTGCAACGTAGTATTCTGTTGCATTTGCTGCGGTAGCTATTGTTATTAGAATCAGTGCTGTTGCAAACAATATTCTAAAATGCATTGATTAAAATTAGGCTTTCTTTTTATTTAATAATTTCTTCTGCCATAAAAATGGAAAAAAAGAAAAAGAAGGAAGGAATTTAGTTGAATGAAAATTCCTTCAAATCCTCTAAGGTATCCAAGGCGTTTGCCTTGAGCATTTTCTCACTCAATGTATAGAGGACATTTCCAATGTACAATGACCTCTTGACAGAGTACTTGTTGCCAAAGTAATAGCCCCTCTTCAATTCATCTTCCCTTGTTACATGGGTTATTCTGCCTCTTTCCTCAAAGCCCTCTTCCAAGCTAACCCTGTAAACCAGTGCTCCCTGAAAAGTTGGTTCCCCCCTGCTTGGGGAAACGCTCTCATCGCCAACTTCGCCCCTGTTTTGAATCTCTGCAAGCATTACCGGTAAAACCAGCAGTTCCTTTTCCTTGTCGTACAGGAAAGCCTTGTGGTCGTGCAGGGCAGGGCTTTCTGTTCCCCTGTCTCCAATAACAACCTTGTGCACCTCTATTGGGTTCTCCACATCTGACACATCAAAGATTGCCATCTTTATTCCCTGATACCATGCAAAGTTTCCCTTTGATGCCTCGATTGTGTCTTTGCCCAAGCCAATGATGTGGTTTTCGTCAATTGGGTGCAGGTAATCACTGTAGCCAGGTATCTTCAGTTTCCCTAAAACCTTTGGGTTTTCTGGGTCTGACACATCAATCACAAACAACGGGTCAACTTTTTTGAATGTGACCATATATGCCCTTTTTCCCATGAACCTTGCTGAATAAATCTTTTCGCCGGGTGCAAGGCCCTCTAAGCTGCCAATGACGTTCATTTCCCCATCCAAGACATAGAGGTTATTCTGGCTCTGGCTGCCCATTCTTGAAACATGCCCCAAAGTCGTTGCAATCCTGAAGTTTCCCTGGAATTCGTCCATTGAAAACTGGTTCAACACATGCCCTGGAACACTGCCTTGTCCTATATAACCAATTTTTCCGTCAGCCAAACCAAACTTGTTTATCACTGTTTTTTCACTGTCGCCAACTATTGCCCTCTCAATGTCCTTCACAATCGGTGTTTCTGGTGCAACCCAAACAGTTGCTGCAATGTAAATGCTGCCCTGTGAAGCATAGACACTCTGTGCGCTCCCTGCGATGGTTTCTTTCTCAACTTCCTCTGTTTCAAGGTTAATTGAAGCCAGTGTAACGAAGTTCTGCGCAGGCATTCCTGGAATATGGCCAATATCTGTCGCCTCTGCAACCTTCTTTTCTTTGCCGTCTTCAACCATTAAAGGAATTATGCATTCCCCTTCTCTTTCGCATACAGGGCTCCTGGGCCAGCTGTTCACAACAAAATATGCATGCTTCCCGATAAGCCTGCTTGTCAAATAGCTTCCCTCAAATTCAAGCTCCTTTTCCAATGCCGGCGCTGCTCTATTGCTGATATCATACAATTGGACAACAGTGCCGCCCAACTTGCAGTAGTAGCCTTTCTCATAATTGTTCTCGTAGTGGTCTGATTTCTGCCCAAACAAAAGCAGTTTGTTTCCCCTGACAAACATCTCTGTTGGGTAAAGGTTCTGCAACTCTGTTTTTGAAACAATTGCTGCATTCTCTATGGGGTAAGCATCTGTTATTATCAGCCTTCTGCTGCTGAAGTTGTATATGTAGCGTCCATCTGTTTTTACTATGTCTGCCTCGTCAACTCCCTCAACCTGAATGTTTGTAGTGGAGTAGTCAATGCCGCCAGATACATCACTTCTGCCTGGTGCCTCACTTGAAACACTTTCTACGGTGGCTTTATTCATTGTCATTGGCATGCTGATGACAGCGCCAATGCTTTTTGCAATCCCGTAATAGCCTCCTTGATTCTTTCCCTCTTCGAAAGCTGCAACCAAATCATCATAGCTTTCAAAGCGGGGCAGTTCCTTAAATGTTACTGGCTCTGGTTCCTTGGGAATAGCAAGCAAAGCACTGGAAACCAATGCCAGCAAAACCAGAATGCCCAATGCATTGAATTTGTTTTTCATAAAAACATCACCCGAAAGAACCAGTAAGGCTTAGTGTTTAAATACCGCTTTTTTTGTTTAGGTAAAAACCTAACAAGCCCTTTCTTTTCAAAAAAGAAAACCCCTGGGAAAAGAAAATTTCCGCCTTTTTTTGGGAAGAAAACTAGAATCAGGAGAAAGAATAAAATCAGATTGGCAGGGCTTCAGATTGGCAGCCCTTCCAGAGCGCCCTTCCTTTTCAGCCACTCAACCTGGTTGCCCAAAAAACGCCATGCTATGTCTGCTTTTGTTGGCTGGAAGTCCCAAACCTTTACTATAACCAAGTCATTTGCCCTGACCCATACCCTTTTCCTCAGCTTTCCCGGGATTCTGCACATTCTCTCTTGGCCATCCTGGCAGAGTGCCCTAACCTGGTTTGCCCCCATGAGCTGGGTTACAATTGCAAATTGCTCGTTTTCCTCCTTTTTCGGGAACCTTACCCTTCCAACGCTTTCCTGGTTTTTGCTGTCTTTCTTGTTTTTGTTTGCTGGCATTTTTTCCCACCCAAAATCAGATTTTGAATATTTGAACGTGTTTTACTCCCTGAATTTGCATCACGTTTTCCTCTGCTACGATTTTTTCTTCAATCGCAATCTCAACTGTCTTGTTTCCAATCAGGTTGATGTTGTCAAACCGGTGCAGCAATTTCCTCAATTTAGGTTCGCTTATTTGGTTTTCCCTGTAAAAGCCCTCACTTACCTCAAAAACCAGTTCCCCTTCCTTTAGGCTTTGGCCGGCCAATTCTTTATCGCAGACTGCAAGAATCTCTCTTCCCTCCGTTCTGTGAACCTTGTGGAATATTGAAACCATCCCCTTAAAGGCCCTTTACCGCACTTATTGCTCCACACGCTTCACAGTGCAGCATTTTAATGCCCTGTTTTTCCGTTATGTTTGTATCAGGCCTTTTGCATTCAGGGCATATTACAAATTGGTTAATATAGCTTTTTATTAAATCGTTTATCTGCCGGTTGCTGAACCTGCCGTTTAAAACAAGCCTGCCGGTTTCGTCAATTATTGCGTTTGTTGCGGTTTCCTTTGCAAGATACTTGGTTGCATGGCCAATGTCTCTGTTGAGCGCTTTGACTATTGGTGTGAAGTTCTTTACTATTGTCTTGTTTCCCTGCTGGAAGCTATCTGCTTCTGGCAGCTGAAACCTTTCGTGCTTCTTTGTTTTCTCAGGCAGGCTGGCGTACAGCCTGTCAAGCATTTTTTCGTATTCCATTGAAGAATTTTAAATAGCATTTACCTTTTAAATTCTTTTAATTCAGCCCCAAACAGCTGAAAAACCAATTCAATAGCTTTAAATACCAGTTTTTGCTTGTCTGTTACTATATTTTATTGGAGGCGATATATTGGACAAAAAAACCATGGTAATGGGCCTTTTGCTCGGCATAGTACTGCTATCGGGCTGCATTCAGGCGGAATTGAAGGAAGTGATACACGAGGATGGAATGTCCGATGTAACAGTGAAGATGGACGTTTCTGCTCTTACCTCAATGCCCGGGGCAGATCCAACCCAAAACCCATGCGATGATGTAGACGCAGAGAATTCACCCTTGACAGATATCCAGTGCACTTACGAGAACGGCATAGCGACAGTTACCGGCAGGCTTAACAGGGCAGGCATGCCTGGTTTCACAATGGAAGGCGGAAAATACAGGCTTGACATAAAAAATGGCTTTGAAGTATTTAGCAGTGCTGCCCCAGGCACCCAGTCAATGCCTATGCCTACTCAGGCAAATGAACAGCAGATACAGCAGATGAAGGCAATGGGCTTTGCATTAGACTACTATGTAAAAATGCCTGGTTCAGTGACCAATCAGAGCGGCGGCGAGCTGCAGGACGA
>JAFCFG010000090.1 GCA_017608725.1 Candidatus Iainarchaeum sp. | reverse complement strand
TAGCCAAAAACCAGGATAACCCCCCCACCACACCCCCTCAAAGCGACTTTAATAAACAAAAACCGGGATAACCCCCACTTTTGTGGATATTAGGGCTGTTTTTTTTCATTTTTATTGCCTTTGGGTTCAATTTCTAATTGCAACATGCCCCCTTATAAAAGCCGTTGTCTTGTTGAGTTTTTCGATAAGAAGCTGCATTGGTTTGTATTTTGATTAAATTTAAATATGGTTTTTTTGTTAAATCTAAAGCAAATTAGGGCTGGTTCCAATGCAAAAGCAGATTAAAAACGCATTTATCATGCTTCTGGCCGTTGTTGCCGTTCTAACGATTTTAGCATATCTTACAGATGCGATTGATTCATTGAAAAATGTGGTTCCCTCGCTTTTTGCTGCAGCCGCTGTTTTTTTCATTGGAAGCATATTGCTCTGGCTTGTTTCCTGGGCAATGCTCTTGAGGGAAAGCAGGATTGGGTTTGCAAGAACTGCCCTTTTGGGCTTTGGCTGTGTTTTTGGTGCCCTTACTCCAATCCAGGTTGGTGCAGATGCCCTGCGTTCAATAAAGCTGAAAGAGCTTGGAAATGTTTCTTACAGTGAATCCCTCTCAGCTTCCATGGTAGCAAAGGGAATAAAATTCCTGTTGATTTCATTAATTGCCTCTTTTGCATTCTTTTGGTCATTGTTCAATCCTGCCCTGCTCCTCTGGCTTAAGCTTGCCCTGCTAAGCGGCTTTGTGGTTGTGCTGCTTGCAACCCTCCTTTTTCTGCTGCCCCTTAAACACAGCATTGGTCTAAGGATTTCTGCTTTATTCAAAGGGCTTGGGAAACTATTCAACGCCTTTAACAGGCTGTCTGTTTACTTCAAGCAGTACAGCTCCTACCTGCAAAAGATTTCTCCAAAAAGCCTAGTGGCAGTTGCAGTGCTTGCCCTTCTTTCCCTGCTGTTGGAGTTCTACGCCTTTATTTTTTCGTTTCTCTCAGCAAACGTTGAAATACCCATTGCAAGCGCCATGGTCTTGTTCAGCGCGCTTGTAATTCTTGAGAGAACACCATTTTTACCAAGGGGAATTGGCGCAGTTGAGGCAGTTGGTTTTGTTTTCCTCAGCCTTGCCTCTTTCACAGTAATTGAATTAAGCCCGGCCCAAATAGCAGCAGTGATAATAATATTTGACGCAGTCAGGTTGGTGGTCCCAACCATTGTAAGCCTGTTGATTTACGGCCTGTTCTTTTCAAAAAATAGTTCAAACCAAATTGATTTTGCAGGGAATTAAAACGCTGTAAAAAAAGAAAAACAATTTAAATCAATTTAAGGTATTGGAACAGCAGCAGCCAAAAAAAGCAGTTGGCTGCAACAATTGCCCAAATCAGCGCCACAACCAGCCATTCTGGCATTGGTCCAAATATTTTCAGAAGCATCTTTGCAAAATCATACCTGGGCCTTTTGTTTCCCTCCCTTGGAATACCCAATCTGCCATCTGGCAAAAGTGCATAAGGCAGCTTTCCGCTCTGGCTCACATCATGCGGGTTTGTCACCATTTTCAAGCCAAAGAAGTCAATGGCGTGCGGAACAAAGAAAAGGGCTGCCAAGAAAGCCAACTCAATTCTCTGGGTTAGCACAACAAGGCCTGCAATGCTGCCCCCAATAAACAATGTTCCGCTGTCACCAGGCAGGACCTTTGCAGGAAATGCATTGAACAAAAACAACCCGGCAATAGTTCCCACAAGGGCGCCGGCCAACATAAAAACAGCGCTGTCAATCAGCAAAAATGCAACAAAACCGGATATTATGAGGCCTGAGCCAATCTCCCAGCCATTCAACCCGGCAAAAGTATTCTCAAAGGAAGCAAGCCCTGCAATGAAGAACATAAGGGGCACTATCCACAGTGGGCTTGGAGCATACAGGTATGCAAAGATAAGGCAAATCAAGCCAATTATAGAGGCCCTTTTCTTCCAGCTAATTGTTTCAGCCTTAAACTTCTGCTTCCTGTCATCCAAGAAACCAACAAGGCAAAGCCCGCTTACAGCCAAGCCAAAAGCTATGCTGTCAATGTTAAAGCCAAAAGCTATGCTGTTTGGGTCAAAGTAATACAGTGCATTGAACAAAAAGATTGCAGTCCACAGGGGAACGAGCATTGCTACTCCTGTTCCCTCCGGAAGCATTCTCCCGTCCCTTTTGTTAATGTCCCTGCCGACAATCCCAGCCTTCTTGTTTCGCTTTGCAATGGAAATAACTGCCAGGGCAGAAACAACAAATGACAGCAGGAAAATTGCACCCATATTCATATCATTTCACTTTCATTAGCTCTCTCAAAACAGTTGTTGCATAGTTTCCCCTGCCAAGATAGAATGAGATGGTTGCAGCCAGCTTCCCAGGATAGAATTCATCTTCCTCAATTTTCACAAGCTTTAGTTTCTCTGGCACAAGAACAATGCTTTTCCTGCTGCCTTTGCTTGACAATTCAGGCATCTGCTTTACTTTAAATTGCTGCAATTCCAACCCTTCGCTTTGCAAGACCTTCGCCTCTATCTCACCGGCTTTCCCCTCAGCCAATCTGCTTTCAAAACCGAATAATGGCGCTGTTGGCTGATTTTCAATTAATATATCGCCTTTAACCTTTTTTAAACCGACTCCCTGCCTAAACCTCTCGTCAATAACCAGGTTAAACAAATAGCTTTGGTAGGCATGCGTGAACAGATAGCGCAGCTGCTTTGGCAGCTTTGCAAAGGCACCAACAAAGTCATTTGGGTGCTTGCAAAGGTGGTGGAGCATTGCCCTCTCATACCTGCACTTCACTGGAAAAAGCCTGCTTGCCTCAGCAAAGTCATTTCTTTTTGCCAGGCTTTTCCTTGCCTCCTTTACCTCTTCCTCTTCACTCTCAACCGAATGGGTTAAGTAAAGCATTACCGCTTCCTTCACGTTTCCCCTAACAAATTGCCTGCCCACCAAGTGGGTTACCTGCCTGATTCCGCCAAAACGCTGCTCTCCAAAGTAATTCGCAATTCCCCTCTTCATTTCCTTAAAACATTGGCTGATTCTCTTCTTTAATTCTTTTTCATCCAAATCAATGTCCCTTATGGTAACTGTAAACCTGTTTCCCCTCAGCATTCCCAATTCAATTCTCTCATTGGACCATTTGCCGTTCCTCAATTGAATTCCCCCTGAACTGAATTGCTTCAGCCTCTCCAGATTTGGTTTGAATATGCTTATTCTCTGGCAGGTTACAGCCCTCTTGTCCTTCAAGCCGGCATAGCCGATTCTCTTCCTGCTGCACTGCAAAAACCTTGCAATATTCCTAATGCAGAGGTTCAAGTCCTTGTTTATTTTTTCCAAATCAAGGTGCAGTTGCTCACCTCGCCCCATATTTTCCGGGATCCTGACCTGCTCAGCCTCATGTGTTCCACCAACCACAAACCTCTTTGCTTCGCAGACCTTGCCATTTTGCTGCACTTCCTCTACAACAAAATCAGTATACCGCCTTTTAATTTGTCCAGAAATTCCTTTGGAAGAAGTAGAAAAAAATTCACATGGCATAAAATTACCTTCAACAATTTTTTTGCAGATGGTTCTGCTGCACCTTACTTGTAGCGCAGTATTGCTCCAATGCCGCCAAAGCCTTTTGCAAACTGCTCTCCCTCTGAGGTATCAGTGCTAACAAGCTTTGTGTCAGCACCAATATTCTTTGCCTTTTCAATCATCCAGTCAATATAATCAACCTGCTCAAGCAATTCAATTTGCCCAGAGCCGCACTTGCTGCACTTGTACCTGCTTTCCTCAAAGTTAGGTTCCTTCACCACAATTTCCTCTTCCCTGTCACAGCTGGTACACCTGAACTTAAAGACCTGCCACTCAATTGCCTCACTCAAAATCAGTGTTGCCACTTTCCCAAGCTTCAGTGCTTCCTCAACCTCTTTCTGGCCATATGTTGCCAAGCCTGTTTTCACAACAGCTGTAAGAAAATCGTTCACAACCGCTTTTTCTTTTGTGATTTCTGCATCTTTGAGCAATTCACCGCTCTTTTGCACGGCTTCCCTTATTCCTGACTCATCAGTGTAGCCTGTGTCTATCTGCCCAGTAATCTTTTTCTTAATCCTGTGGTCCATCAATCCCTTGTTGAGGAAGTAATTCTTTGTAATTCCAGGCCCTGCAATAATCAGACCCTTGAGCTTGTCACCATAGGGCAAGAATGTGTTGTTCATTTTTTCGCTTATTCTCTTGTAAAACTCCTGGGCTGCCTCCTCCCTCAACCTTTCAAAACGTTGGCTGCTCTGGCCACCAGCCCTTGTCTTTCCTGCAACACCGCTTGTAAAGTACCCAAGTATTTCATACTTTTTTCCAACCAGTATTGCAACAGTCGCCTCGTTCTTGTCAATTGTGAGAATCCCAAAAATCTCAGATGGCTGGGCCATCTCCTCCAATGGCACAAGGTGGAATTCGCTGTCACACCAGTAGAGTTTTGTCTTAAGCCTCTTAATTGGCCTCAAAGTAAACAGCTGTATGTCGCTCTTCCCCTCTTTCTCACTTATATTTCCGCAGAAAACAACCAGGCCATTCTGAGGCAGCTTAAAATCAATTGTTTTCAAAAAATTCTGGATTTTCCTCAATGCGCCTTGCACATTTTTCCTTGTGGCAGGGCTCTTGATGTTGCTGCTTTGGCTCATTTCCTCCAT
>JAFCFG010000089.1 GCA_017608725.1 Candidatus Iainarchaeum sp. | reverse complement strand
ATAAAAGAAATTGTGCTAAAAAAGTAGTAAAAAAGCATGCCCCCGGAAGAATACATTTAAAAAAAGTATGAAATGTATGAAATGTAGGTAAAGGGGGGTTTTGGATTTGAAATGCCATCTGCAATGTTATGGCAGTGCCACTGTTGGAGAAAAAGGGCAGGTTGTTTTGCCTGCTGAAGCCAGGAGGCTTTTCAAGATTGAACCAGGAGACAAGCTGATTGTGTTTGGAGCAGAAAACTCTGGTTTTGAGAGAATTGTTTTAATGAAGGCGGAGGCAGTTACAAAAATGTACGCGCACTTAATGGACATGGAACAACTTGTTAAAGACCCAAAGAAATTGAAAGCACAGGGCGAAAAGGGGCTGAAGACAATAAAGGCAGCCTTGGATAAAAGCAAGGTAAGAAAGTTAGTAAAAGCCGGTAAGAAGAAAAACCAGGTGGGATAAATGGAAAAACCTGTTATAAAGGCACAGAATGTTTCAAAGATTTACCAAATGGGCACTGTTGAGGTAAAGGCACTGGACGACGTGAGCCTGAGTGTTAACAAAGGCCAGTTTATTGCAATCATGGGGCCAAGCGGTTCAGGAAAAACAACCCTGCTGGATGTTGTAAGCGCTTTGCTCAGGCCAACAAAGGGGGAGGTTTACATTAAGGGGCAGCCAATAAGCAAAATGGATGACAACGAATTGGCGCAGGTCAGGGGCAAGACCATTGGCTTTATTTTTCAGACATTTAATTTGATTGGCAGAATGAGCGCTTTGGAGAATGTGATGCTGCCATTGTGGTTTGTTGGAAAGAAACCTGGTGAAAGAAAGGCTATAGCGGAAGAGATTCTAACTGATGTTGGATTAGGTGACAGAATGAATCACAAGCCAAGTGAGTTGTCAGGAGGCCAGAGGCAGAGGGTTGCAATTGCAAGAGCCCTTGCAATTAACCCCGAGGTAATTGTCGCTGATGAACCAACAGGAAACTTGGATAGTGCAAGCGGGGAACAGATTTTGGAAATAATAAGGGAATTGCATGAGGAGAAGGGAAAAACCGTTGTAATGGTAACGCATGAAAAATATGTTGCAATGAGGGCTCAAAACATCTTGTATTTGAAAGACGGGAAGATTATAGGAAATGAATCAACAAGAAAAATTAAAGGCAATACTAAAAAAGGAGGATGAAAAATGAATGGAAAATTCCTTGCAATAAGTTTCTTGCTGCTTTTCTTTGCATGCTATGCAGCAGCAGGGGACCTATACATGAACACAGTGAGCTATGAGCCTGCACCGGTTTCATCTGGCAGCACTATGAGCATCTGGACTTATGTAACAAATAATTCACTGTATGAGGCAGTAGACGCTAGGATTAAGGCAGATGTTGAGTACCCTTTTTCCCTGCAGCCAGGGCAAACCGAGACAAGGTATATTGGGGCCATAGAATCGTACAAAACGGTTTCCGTTGAATTCAAGGTAATAGTGGACCCAAAGGCAAGCGATGGAAAATACAGCATGAAATTTCACTTTGGTGAAAAGGGCCTGTACAAGAGCAAAGAGGTTCTTATAACAGTGCAAAGCAGGACACCGAAGCTGGAGATTGTAGAAAGTGATATCACAGAGGTTTCCCCTGGCAGAGCAACTGCAGTAAACCTGACCATTAAGAACGTTGGCGGCAGCGTTGCAAAAAACATAGTGGTAAAAACAACGGAAGACAGGACAGTTACCTCAACAGGTGTTGTAGTTGAGAGAGAAATCGTTTCCCTTGGCGGTGGAGCGAACTACATACAATTCCTTGACCCAGATGAAGAGGCAAGGGTGCAACTGTTGCTTGGAGTAAACCAGGATGCAGAGCTGAAGAACTATTCAGTGCCAATAACATTGGAGTACTATGACGTTAACGGAACAGCAAAAACAAACACAGGCTACCTTGGTTTGAAGGTAACAGCAGAACCAGACCTTGATGCAGTAATTGGCAGCGTAAAGCCCTTTGCATTCCCGGGAATGCCAGCAGAGCTAACAGTTGACCTGTTCAACCTGGGTTTGGCTGATGCAAGATACATTGTGGTAGAACTGGAAGCCCAGGGAATTGAAATAGAGGAACCAAAGCAGTTCATTGGAACACTGGAAGCAGATGACTTTGACTCGTTCAAAACAGGAATTAAAGTAGGGTCAAACGTAAAAGCAGGTCAGGTGCCAATCACCTTGAAGATAACCTACAAAGACGACAAATTGGAGCCAAGGGTTGTAACCAAGCAACTTTCAATGAAAGTCTTGAATGCAGGTGAACTGCAGGCAGCAACAGGCGGAGGACCAGCCCTGATTGTTGTAGGATTAATAAGCCTGCTGCTACAGTTGATTGGCCTATTCATAGTGGCAAGGTTCATATACAAAAAATACAGGAAATTCAGGGAAAAGTAAGGGGGAAAATTTCCCCTTGATAATTTCCCCCTTTTCTAATAACTGGGTGATTGGTTGATTGATGAGGAACTGGTTTCAGTTGCATACAGAAACCTCAAAATGCACAAGATGAGGAGCCTGCTAACACTGCTTGGCATAATCATTGGAATAGGTGCAATAGTTGCATTGGTTAGCATTGGGGAGGGGCTAAATCAGGCAGTAACAGAGCAATTCCAAGCCCTCGGCCTGGACACCCTCTTTGTTGAACCTGGAACTGGTGATTTGGCTTCAACCGCTGTTTCAAGAACCCTAAGAGAGGAAGACATAGGGCTAATTGAGGGAATTCCCGGTGTGGAAGCAGCCATGGGCTTTTATGAGATAGCAACTGTTGCAGAATTCCGGCAAAAAAAGAGCAGTGTCATAATAATTGGCTATGACCCAGATAAAAGAGAGTATCTGGAGAAATCAGGCTATATCAATCTGCTGAGGGGAAGGCAGCTTGAATCAACGGACAAATACGCTGTAATGGTTCCAGAGAGCTTTACAACCGATGGCTTCTTTGAGGAAACCCTTAAAATAAAGGACAGCATAGAGATTGATGGGCAGAAATTCAAGATTGTGGGCGTGACAAAAAACTTGAGCTCTTTTATGGGCGGGGGCTTCTCAGTAAACTTCGTTTTCATGCCGAAAAAAACAGTCCGGGGCTTTTTTGGAGAGGAAGACCCAGTAGAGATTGCTGTGCAGGCAACTGACAGGGGCCTTGTCAGCGAAGTAGCGGAAAAAATTGAAAGAAAGTTGAAAAAAGCACACGGCGAAGAGGACTTTTATGTGATGACAACTGAAAATATCCTGGATACTGCCGGAGTCGTAATCGGACTTATCCAACTGGTTTTGGTTGGACTCGCAGCCATCTCCCTTGTGGTTGGCGGCATTGGAATAATGAACACTATGCTAATGTCGGTAATGGAGAGAACAAGGGAAATCGGAGTAATGAAAGCAGTTGGCGCAACAAACAACAGGATTCTATCAATATTCCTAATGGAAGCAGGTTTGATTGGCGCTGTTGGAGGTGTGGTTGGCGTGGCCCTTGGTTTGCTTATTGCAGCTGGAATTTCAGCTATTGCAACAGCATTTGGATTTTCCCTGCCAGTTGGCTTAAACCCCTTGTCCCTGATTGGGGCGGTTTTGTTTGCGATGTTTGTGGGAATGATTTCAGGTTATTACCCTGCAAGACGTGCGGCTTTACTTGAGCCAGTTGAAGCATTGAGGTATGGAAAATGAGCCTGATTGATTTTGAATTGTTTTACGTTGCGTTCAAAAACATTAGGGCGAGGAGGTTGCGTTCTTTCCTAACAATCCTTGGAATAATAATTGGGATTGCTGCAATAGTTTCTTTGATTGCGCTTGGTCAGGGCCTGAGCCAGTCTGTTTCCGAACAGTTTGAATCCCTGGGAACAAGAACTTTGATTGTGCTGCCTGGAGGCGGCTTTATTGAAAGCACTTTAGCAAAGCTTAGGGCTGATGACATTGACACAATTGAAAAAGTGAAGGGCGTTGACTTTGCAGCAGAAATGTACGTTGTCACAAGGCAGGTTGAATTCAAGGGCGAAATAAAAACAGCTGTAATACTTGGAATAGACCCCGAGAAAACCGGAAAGCTTGGCTTTGTTGGAATGATGAAATTAGCTGAAGGTAGGGACCTATCAAAACAGGACACTACATCAGTGGTTATTGGCAATGATTTCGGTGAAAAGATTCTAAAAGAGGAAGTGCACTTGAAGCAAACCCTTGAAATGGATGGAACAAAACTGAGAATTGTTGGAATACTGGATAAGGCCAAGCACAATTTTGGTTCAATGTTCAACACAGCCGTTATAATGAACGCAGATGAACTGAAAAGGCAGAGCACTGAGGAAATCACTCCATTCAGAATCGTCGTTAATGTCCTTCCAGGTGAAGACGTTGACGAGGTAAAGCAAAGGATTTCCGATGAGTTGGAGAGAAAGCACGACAAAAAAGACTTCCAGGTAATAGGCCTGCAGCAGATAGCGGACATAGCGGGGGGCGTTATTGGCCTGATAAGCCTTGTTTTGATTGGCATAGCAGCTATTTCCCTCCTTGTTGGCGGCATTGGAATAATGAACACTATGCTAATGTCAGTAATGGAGAGAACAAGGGAAATCGGGGTAATGAAAGCAGTTGGCGCAACCACAAACAGGATTATCAGCATCTTTGTTATTGAAGCAGGAATGATTGGCCTAACTGGAGGAATAATAGGCTTAGCACTTGGGGCAGGTGTTGCA
>JAFCFG010000088.1 GCA_017608725.1 Candidatus Iainarchaeum sp. | reverse complement strand
GAGATGAAGGGCGATATCAGAGCAGAAAAGGGGAAAATCTGAGCCTGGAAAAAAGCCCAGGGGAGATGAAGGGCGATATCAGAGCAGAAAAGGGGAAAATCTGGGCCTGGAAAAAAGCCTCAAAAATGTAAAATTCTGGACTTACAGCCTTATTTGCGGCATTGTGTGAAATTGCCTGCTTTTCCTCAGTCAATTTATTAAAGTTTTCTCTATATATTATAATATATATTATATATTGAGGTCTTTTTTTGCCTTCTGAGCTTTTTGAATCTATTAGGATACCAAAGGAGAGGATTGGGGCTCTAATTGGCAAATCAGGGAAAGAGAAGAAAAGGCTGGAAGGGTTGAGTGGCGTGAAGCTTGAGATTGACAGCGAATCAGGCGAGGTTGAAGTGCAAGGCCATGGGGCAAATGCTGAGAACTTTTACAGCGCTGTGAATGTGGTTAAGGCAATTGGCAGGGGCTTTTCACCAGAAAATGCAATGCTGCTGATTGGCCGAGATTACCTGCTTGACATAATAAAGGTAAGTGACATTGTTGGAGGCAGCGAGAAAGCGCTTGCAACAAAGAGAGGCAGGGTAATTGGCAGAGGGGGAAAGGCAAGGGAAACAATTGAAAGGGAAACAAACAGCAAAATCTCGGTAATGGGAAAGACCATTGCCATTATTGCAAGGCCAGATGACATTGAAGCTGTTAGGAGGGCAGTTGAAATGCTGCTGCAAGGTGCAAACCACAGCATGATATACAAATTCCTGCAAAGGCGCAGGCTTGAGGGAAAAAAGTTCAGCATTTGAGAGAAAAAAATTGGGAAAGAAAAATGAACTTGGAAGCAAAAAAATAATTGGAATGGGAAATTGAAAAAATTTGGCATTTTAAAAGTAAATTAATTGGAAGGGAGAAAGAAATCAGCGGTTGGATTGGTGAATAGGATGCCTGACGGAAAACTGGTGGAGAGCAAGATAATTGGCGCAGAGCAGCTTGCAAAGGAATTCAAAGAACACTCAGTAGCAGAATTCTTCAAGAAAAACAAGCAGATGCTTGGCCTTTACGGCAAAGTTAGAACACTTACAACTGTTATCCATGAATATGTAACCAACAATTTGGATGCATGCGAGGAAGCAAACATTTTGCCGGACATTGATGTAAAAATTGACGAGCTTGGCCCTGAATACTATGAGATAACTGTAAAGGACAATGGCCCAGGCCTTACAAGGGAAACAGTAGGGAAGGCACTGGGGCAATTACTTGCTGGAACAAAGTTCCACAGAATGATTCAATCACGGGGGCAGCAAGGGATTGGCGCGGCAGGGGTTACTATGCTTAGCCAAATGACAACCGGAAAGCCAATTAAGGTAATTACGGGCACGGCCAAGGGAAAGCCAATTAGTTTGGAGATTTCAATCGACCCAAAATTGAATCAGCCAAAGATTATAAACCTAAGGGAACTGGACAAGGAGTTTAGAGGCTTGGCTGTTCAGGCAAAAATAAAGGGCGTGTTGTACAGGGAAAGTGAACAAGGGCCCTTGGAGTATTTGAGAAGGACGGCAATTGCAAACCCGCATGCGCAGATTAAGTTTAGGGACCCTGCTGGGCAAACAGTGACTTTTAAGAGAAGTGCAAATGTTATCCCAAAGCCTCCAAGAGCAGTTAAGCCGCATCCAAAAGGGGTAACAGTGGATGAGCTGATGACGCTTGCAAAGTACACTGACAGCAGGAAAATCAACAGCTTTTTAAGAAACGACTTTGACAGAATGGGCCAAAAAGCAGTTGATGAAATCACAAAGCAGGTTAGTTTTGATTTAAACAAGGACCCAAAGCAGATGAGGTGGGATGAGGCAGAGGAAATAATCAAAGCATTTAAGGAAATAAACTTCATTGCACCAAGCACTGATGCCCTAAGGCCAATCGGCGAGGAAAGAATAAAGAAGAGCCTGCAGAACATCGTTGAGCCGGAATTTTTGCATGTTATGACAAGGAAACCGCAGGTTTACGCTGGAGGCTTTCCGTTCCAGATTGAGGTCTCGATTGCCTACGGCGGGAAAGCAGGCAGGACAGTTGCAGGGCCGGAGGGCCAAGAGAAGAGGCTTGAAATAATGCGGTTTGCAAACAGGGCCCCTCTACTGTTTGATGCAGGAAACTGTGCTATTACAAAGGCTGTTCACAGCATTGACTGGAAGAGGTATGACATCAAGGATATTGACAAGGCGCCTGTAACAGTCCTGGTTAACTTCATCTCTGTTTACGTTCCGTACACAGGGGCGGGAAAGCAGGCAATTGCTGATTTGGACGAGGTCATTGAGGAAATCCGCCTGGCCTTGATGCAAACAGGGAGAAAGGCAGGCCACTACATAGCGGGAAAGAGGAGAGAGGCAGAAAAGCAGCTGAAGAGGGAAATATTCTTCAAATACATTCCGGAAATAGTCAATGCACTGGATGCAATCACAAAAATTGATAAAAAGGCCCTGCAAAGCAGGCTTGAGAAAATGGTTATGGCAAAATTAAAACTGGAGGAAAAGAAAGAGGCAGAGGAACTAAAACAGGAGATTGAAAAAATGGGCAATGGGCTGGACAGCCAAAGTGAAAAGGAAGAAAAAAGTGCTGGAAAAGGAACAAAGGGGAAAAAGAAAAAAGAAGCTGGAAAAGAAAGGAAACCAGTTGGAAAAAAGGAAAAGAAAACTGAGGGAAAAAAGTAGGCTGAGGCGTTGGAAAAAACGAGATTAGGTGCAGAAAAGGAAAGAGAGGTTGAAAAACATGCCAAAGAAAGCAAAGGAAAGAAAAAGAAAAAAGCACGATACCAATGAGAAGGAAACCCCAAAGAGCATTGCGAAAAGGCTGAAGGGCATTGCCGATTCGGTTGTAGCAGACATCAAGAAAAGCAGGGACCCGGAATTTATCACACAACAGAGGGGCAGGAGCAATGTTCAATTCAACGAAAAGAAGGGAATTTTGCAATTGGGGGAAAAAGAAACAACCAGGACATTTCTGAATGTTGGGCATGCAAGGAAGTTCATGCAAACAATGCTTGTGAATGCAAAGACATACGAGTACCTGAAGCACAACAAGACTGCTTCAATTAGGGAAATTTACTATGAGCTGAAGCACACAGTTCCAAACAGCAAGGAAAACACTTTTGAAGCCCAGGAAGAGAGCAATTCGGTGATTGTTGACCTGGAGCACAGCGTTGACACAATCAGGGAGAAGCTGAATTTGCATGCAAACCCAAAGGGAACATTGTACGGGGATATTACACTCAGGGATAAAATGCACCACAATGACCGCTTCAACTGCTCGAAATTGGGCAGGGGCGGTTGGAGCATTATGTCAAGGATTGAACCGGAGGAAATTGAGATTGTAAGCTGCAATGCAAAATATGTTTTGGTTATTGAAACAGAGGCAATGTACGAAAGGCTTGTAGAGGAGCAGTTTGCAAAGAAAAACAAATGCATTTTAATCAGCACAGGGGGCCAAGCAGCAAGAGGGACAAGGAGGCTAATTCACAGGCTGCATACTGAAAGAAAGCTGCCTACCATTGTCTTCACTGACGGAGACCCCTTTGGCTGGTATATCTACAGCGTAATAAAGCAGGGTTCAATGGCTCTTGCAGCGCACAGTGATTTCTTGGCTTGCCCTGACGCTACATATGTTGGCATGACATTGGATGACATTGAAACCTATGGGCTGCAGACTGTAACAGAGAAGATGAAGGAAGGCGACATCAAGAGAGCAAAGGAAATGCTTGCATACCCCTGGTTCCAGAACAAGCCCTGGCAGAACCAATTGAAGAAAGCAATAAGGGAAAAGGTCAGGATAGAGCAACAGGCCCTTGCAAACAAAAGCCTTGAATTTGTTGCAACAGAATACCTTCCACAGAAAATAAAGAAAAAGGACTTTTTGCCATAGCTACTTCTTTCTGCTATTGCCGAAAAACAGGGCTGATTTAAAAAGCTTGCCTTTCATTTTCGGGTAGGCAGAGTTTAGGTTAAATAGTAAACTTTAAAAACATGTTTACATGTAATACATATGGTGAATAACATGAATGTAAGTGTTAGAGACGTTAATCCAGAGGTTTTCAGGGAATTCAAGAGCGAAGCCGTAAAGGAAGACCTAAAGGTTGGCACGGCTTTGACTCAA
Organism: Candidatus Iainarchaeum sp.; assembly: GCA_017608725.1. Lineage (GTDB taxonomy): Archaea > Iainarchaeota > Iainarchaeia > Iainarchaeales > JAFGDB01. Next base: position 752 of record JAFCFG010000088.1, on the reverse strand, counting down.
GCCTTGCAGAACTGGCTTGAAGCAAGGACGAAAAAGAAGAGAAAGGGTTCTTTCTTGGATTTAAAGCCGTTTGACTGGGGGCCTGGCAATGAAAACATCAGCGAAAGGGTTGACGAGATTCTGTATGGGTGGAAAAAGTGAGTATTTTTTTAGATACTGGGTTTTTCCTCGCATACTATGATTCTAGGGATAAATACCATAAGAGGGCATTTGCCCTTGCAGAGAAAATATTTTCCAATGAGTTCGGGGCGGTGTTCACTTCAGATTACATATTTGATGAGGCAACAACCCTGACTTTGGCAAGGAAAGGCCCCCTTAAAGCAGCTGAACTTGGGGAAGCAATCCTGAATTCTGAAATAGAGGTAATAACCGTTTTAAAGGAAGTTTTTGACAGCTCATGGAAGCTTTTCAAGCAGAGGAAAAGCCTGAGCTTTACTGACTGCACCACAATTGAGGCAATGAAGGTAAACGGCATAAAAAAGCTGGCCAGCTTTGACAAGGGCTTCAGCCAATTCAAAAAGGAAATAAAAATTGTTGGGTGAAACAGATAAAAAGGTGGAAGGCTGGATTAGGAAAGAAACAAAGGAATAGTCGCCCCCTATTTCTGCTTGTATCCCACAACTTTTTTCAGATAGTCAACCACTGCAGGGTTCTGCAGCGTTGTTGCATCACCCAATTTCTCATTCACAAGCATTGAGCGCAAAAAGCGCCTCATTATTTTCCCGCTTCTTGTCTTGGGCAAGTCCTTGACA
>JAFCFG010000087.1 GCA_017608725.1 Candidatus Iainarchaeum sp. | reverse complement strand
CGAGCCTTTGAATGGAACAGCCACTATAGAGAGTTCAGTAAGTGTTGTTAAATCAACATCCACTACAAGAGAAGACTATCGCATAACTATAACTTGGGGTGAAAGTTTTTCCGGTTCACCAGAAGAACCAGACTCTGGGGAGGCTTTGCGCTATACTTTTGTTAACGCAAATGCCACAACTGTTGAACCTTCTGATGACGCTGATGGTGAGCTTAAAGCAACAGTAACTTTTAAGCTTTCTCCGACAGATTCGGATAGTAACCCCCAAATTATAAGGGAATATACTGATGACGCATCAGCAAAACCATTGCCAGACCCTTACGGTGACGGCGGAACAAGACAGGCATTTGATAGTTATGCATAAGGAGGTATCAAGATGAGTGAGAAAGAAGAAATAAAGAAGGAAAACTTGGGTGAGAACGAACCCAAGAAACCAAGAACAAAATCTTTCAGAAATTTTATGGTTTTTCAAATGGAAGAATCGCAATATCTTCGATTTGAGAAATTTTGTGCAGACAACGGAATAAATTTTGCTCCCGCAATAACGATGCTGTTAAATGCTTGGGATATGATTAATGCTTATTCCAATCTGCACGAAAGAATGAATAAAATAGAAGGAATGCTTGCCGAAGAAAGCAAGCCTAAAAGAAAGAAAAGGTGGGGTGAAGAATAATGAAAATAGACAGAATAATTAAGAAGCTTGAGAAGTTTCACGGAAAGCCAACAGAGATAGAAATTGAAAATGATGATGAGGAAAAGGTGAAGTTCAAAATTTATCAGCTTCCTATGAAATATATGCCTTTGCTTTCGAGGGTACAGATGTATTATAAGAAATTAGGAATTAAAGAAGGCAGTAATGAAGAACCGGATTTATCAAAGCTTTCAAGTGCAGAGTTTCAGGATTACAGCGAAACATTGAAAGACTTGGTTTCAACAACATTTGCCTTTTCAATGTGTGTTGATGAAGGGATATTCAATTATACAGACGTAGATAAGGGATTGCCAACAAACATTGTTGAAAAGGTAAAGGAAGCTGTTGAAATGATGGGCGTGGTGTATTTGAATAAGCTTTCAAAAGCAATTTTTGAAGCTAACGCTGGCGAAGAAAAAGAAGGTGATGCCCAAAAAAAAAGCGACAGGAAATAAGGGAGAAAATGCGGGCTGCTTTTGGTATCGTCAATCCAATCAAGGCAAGAAATTACAAGCAGTTTGAAGCAAGCGACCTTATTTCCACTTATGAGCTTGTAATGGAACAGCACAATATTGGTTATTGGGAGTTGATGAGCCTTCCAATACCTGTGTTTATTGAAATTACTGAAGCAATGATTAGAAGATTTGAAAAGGAGAAAAAAGCAATGAAAGATGAGAAAAATAAAAGTTGGGGGCGTGGTAGGTAATGCCCATTCCTGTTTACGTAGATATTAATGTTGCTGTCAAAGGAATTAATCAGATAAATAAGGCTTTTTCAAATCTGGCTAATCAAACAAAGAATATTTCTAAAGAAGCAACAGCTCAAAGCGCCAAATGGGAATTTTCTGCAGCCAAGCTTACCAATAGATACAGGACCAATGCAGAACTTTTTGATATTTTAAGGAAGAATACTGAAAAGGTTGCTTATGCTCAGCAAACAGGAATTGATGTTCAAAAAGTTTTTACAAAGGAAATATATGACTCAAACAAAGCAGCAGAAATATTGAAGTCAAGAGGGATTGGCGGAGTAGATAAAATGATTAATCAGACAATAGCTTCAACAAAACGTTTCAAAATGGAATGGCTTTCAATAATGTTCTTCGGAATGTTTTTGCAGAGAGTGTTTGGCGGTTTTTTCAAAACAATGCTTAACACTTTCAAGACAATAGACAAGAAAGGGGTTACTCCGTTATCGAGAGCAATGACGCGATTGCACGCGTCTTTTACCTTTTTGCAGTTTTCTATTGTTCAAGCTATGCAGCCTTTTTTGCTTGGTTTAATTGATATGGCTGTGAGCTTTTTTGACTGGATTTCAAATTGGCCTCTGGAACTTAAAGTTGCTCTTGTAATTTTAATTGGTATTCTTGGGGTGCTTGGCACTATCGCTTTTATCTCAGGCACTCTTGAGCTTGCTTGGGGCGCATTAGCTTCTGTTTTAACGGCAGCTGGGCTTGGCAGTATTGTTAAGGCGTTAGGTGGTGCAAAGGCAAAGATTGGCGGTGTTTTAGCTAAACCGATTAAAATTGGGGTTCAGTTTACTAAAGATTTGGCTTCTAAACTTTCAGAGTTTGCTTCAAACCTTGAAAGTTCTCTTTTAAGCACTAAATGGGGGAAATGGGGTTTGTTTGCAGCTGGGACTGGGTTAATTGTTCACGCTTCTTTGAATTTTGATAAGGTAAGTGGAACGGCTACGATTCAGGACGATATTATTACTTGGGCTGAAACTGCACTTGGTGGGTATTTTATCGCTCGGAGTGCTCTTTCTCTTGGAAAAAAGCAAGCTGCTTTGTTTGGTGTGGGTGTGGCTTTGGCTTTTGTGGCTGCTGGAAATAGTAAGGACACTAACTTGGCAAAAATGATTACGAGCGCTGCGGAACTTGCTTTGGGGTCGGCGTTTGTTGCAAGCTCTGCTTTGGGTGCTGGTCTTGCAGGCGCTGCTTTGTTTGGAGTTGGGGTTGGTCTTGTTTGGCTTGTTGGAAAATTCCCAAGCCTTGATGAGTTAATTTTTGGAAAGGGAGAAATTAGCAGGCAGAGAAAAGTGTATCCTGAGATAGATATTTTGAAAAAATCCGAAGAATCATTGAGTGGTCTTGCTACTGAATTTGAAAAAAGCGGTCCTCTTGGCGGGTTAGTTTCAGGCATTTTAATCCGTCCGGCGGCTTGGCTTGAGTCGGTGTTTGGTGCTGGGGCTGCGGCTCATAGAAAATGGTGGGAGTTTGGCAATGAAATAAGCAAGTCTGTCGTGAAGGGAATAGTTGCAAATGCTGAGAAGAACGGTCAAAAAATAGATAAGGACTTTTTATCTGTTATCGATGAGAGGTTTCCAAGTTCTCCGCCGAAAGCAGGTCCTCTGGCTAACCCAACTCCTTTTGTGAGAGGTCAGTTGTTGGTTATTCAGTTCGTGCAAGGGATTTTAAAGCAGGCTGACTTGCTTAAAATGGCTTTGGCTTCGGTTTTTGGTAGCGCAATGAAAGCAGCTTACGATGCTTTCCACTCTTATATTGAAGCAATGGTTGCTGAAGTAAATAGAATGATTGAAGCAATAAAGGCTCTGCAGGCAGCAAGAGCTTCTGCCTATGCAAGCGCTCCGGGCAATGTTTCAATTTCCCAGACAGTCAATGTCAATGGCGCGCAAGATGTAAATGCTGTTGCAAGAGCTGTTGAAGACGCTTTGAATAAAGTGGCTTACAATGTTAAGAGGAATACGTGAGGTGGTTTAATTGACTTGGAATTCTGTTTATTTGCTCGATACAGGAAAGTCAAGGATTACGGGGAGTGATATCTCCGGTTATTCCAAAGTCAATAATGGCAATGAAATTGAATTAAAAATTATAAGCGAATCAATGAATATTGCTAAAGGCATTGGGCAGGACCCTTCTCTTTCCAAAACAGACGCTAATGGATTTTTTGAAGAAGCAGAGGTTGCGAGGAATAGCGTTGAAAACAGGTCTTTTACAATATCTGGCGTTCTTGATTTCAACATTAGCTCACACAAAACCGCTTTTGCCAATTTAATCAAAGCAGTTAGAAGCCCAGCAGTATTTGCTTTGTCCTCGGATTTTACAATGAATGACGACAACCCTGTTAATTCTTCCTATAATGATTTGGATGATGGAAACTTTGACACCAATTTGTTTGTTTATGTTGTTGTTAGGTCTTTCAATGCAAGCAGGAGTTCTGATAATGAAAACATAGTTGATTATACTCTGGAGTTGGTATATACCCAGTTGTGATAATATGGGTTTTGAAAGCATGTATCTTGTCCACAATGGCTCCACAGATGTTGGGTCTGATGTATTGAATGTTACTGCTGGGCTTGGTTTAGACACTACTACCAACTCGCTTCAGATTAATTATTTGGATAATAGCGATTGGGATGATTTTTTTACAGAAGATGACAAAATAGAGCTTTATTTGAAAAACGGAAAGATTGACAAAACAAGCCCTTCAGCAGACGACCTTATTATTTCTGCAAATGTTCAAAAGTTAGAGCACAATGTTGTGAATGGGAAGGAAGTTTTAACTGTGGATTGTGTTGACAGGACTATTGTTTTCAACAGCCAGCTGATGGCTCATTCTTTCAAAGAATCAAACGGTTATTATGTTGCAAGAAGCGGTGGTGATGAAAACAATTCTGTTGTTCATTGGATTGTTGCACAGATTAATTATGCAAACCAAAGCAATGATAACTGGGAAGATATTACGATGGGAACAATTGACACTACCCCCCCGCCTAAAAATATGTCTGCTGTTGAGTATGCTTCTGCTTACAAGACTTATGGGGAAGTCTTGAAGGAACTTGCGCAAGGGGCTTACACCAACGATAAAATTTATTATTTCTATCTTGATTCCCAGAACAGGTTTAATTGGATTGAAAAAACCGACAATGTGCATGATTCTCTCACGCAGGGAACTGATGCAATAACCCGCTATAAATTCGGAAAAGAGGTCTATGACGTGGTTAATGCCGCAGTATTTAATGCAGGAAGTGATTTGCACGGAACAGGCATCTGGTGGTATGCTGTGAATGAGGTTTCTGCTTCTGACATTGGCTTCAGGTGGACTTTTTATTCCGATGTCAGGCTTTCTGATAACCAGATTGCAAACATCTATGATGTTAGCAGTGAAGGATATGGCAGTGGTTCAACTTGGACTGACACTTCTCAAAGCTGGACTGCAGATGAGTATGTTGATTCTTACCTTGTAATAGATGGTGTTTCAAGA
>JAFCFG010000086.1 GCA_017608725.1 Candidatus Iainarchaeum sp. | reverse complement strand
CAACGTTGTTTGGAGCACTGCCCAAGAGTCTTTCATTGCGGGGGAAAGAGCCTTTGAAAAGAAAGGCCCACTTCTCTTGCCTGGAAAGTATACGCTTGTTGTCAACGCAACCTATTCCGGGAAAACTGCAAGCATAACAAGAGAGTTTAGGGTATTAAGCCCTATTGCTCCTTTTCCTTTGTTTTCTTTGTTGACGTTTGTTGCTGTTGCTTTGGCTTTTGCTGTTCTCTTGTTTGTGTTTGTTAGGTTTTTTTTATTTGGCCAAAAGAGTTTCCGCTCTATCGGCCCTTCTGTTTCCAGTTCTTTGCAGCCTTCTTCACCTACGCCTGCTATGCAATCAAGGCAGGGCATGTGTGTTGTTGAGTCAGAGGCAAACGGTGTTTTGGATAGTGCTTCCCTAAATCAGCTGTTGGACGATGCTGGTTTTTCCGAGGAGCAAAAGCAGGGTTCTTTTTCTGTTGCTTCCTCTGTTCCTGTTGCTCAGACAGTGAAGAGCTGTGTGTTTACCAGCGCAAAGCAGAAGATGAGTTTTATGACCATTGTCAAAATCACTGTTTCCAACAATACTGCCATGGAGTGGAGGAACGTTGTTGTTATTGCCAGAATCCCCGCTTTTTTGAGTGGGGACATTGAACAATTTTCATCTGATGCCGAGATGGGGGTTGATGAGAGTGGCTCTACTGTTAGGTTCACCTTGAAAAAAGTGGGAATTTTGCATTCTGCAAGCATTGTTTATGTCTCCCCCAAATTGATTTCGCAGGAAGAGGCAGATGCCATTCCCTTACCAGCAGTTGTTTCATTCAAGGAGAGTAGAAGGGCAGTGGTCCCACCCCTCACTGTTAAGAGAAATGCCGTTGGCGAGATAGTTTTTAAAAAGAGAAAGGCAGGGGGAAAGAGGGGCAAGGCCAAGGGCAAAAAGAGGTCCTGAGTAATTATTTTTATACCTTGGGTGTGTTATAATACTGGGCTTTTTATGTCTAGGTTTGTTCTCCTGGCGGGATTGGTTCTTTTTCTGTTATTTTTTGTAGGTGCATTTGGTGCTGAAAACGTTACTGAGCTACGGGTTGAAACACTTACTTCACCGATTAGGGCAGGCGAAAGAGTTGATTTCACTTTTTCAGCTGGGAACATGGTAGGGCCGCCTTGCTCTGCTTTCATCAGTTATTGGCTTGAGGAAGATGGAGAGAAGCTGCAGCAGGGCAGTGATAATTTCTATCTTGAGAGCGGTGAAGAGGTTACGGAAAAGATTTCATTGGTAATACCAACCCACCTTGAGGGGGCAAAGCCGTTTTATTTGGAGATGCAGTGTAATGATTCGGTTATTCTGGCAAGCAGGATTCTGGAGATAACCACTGTTTTTCCAGTTGTTCCACAATTTGATTACTTAAGGGTAGGGAAGAGTAACGAAGATTCTGAATTGGAATTCTCTTATTCTTTGCGGTCAAACAAAGAGGCCAAACAGGTAATGCAGGTAGAAGAGCGAGTTGTCAAGGATGGCAACGTTGTTTGGCACAGAACACAGAAGGTAACAGTTGCTGGTACTGCCTCTTTCAATGGCTTTGGCCCTGTTCTCCCGCCTGGCAGCTATCAGTTGGTTGTTAATGCCGTTCATGGCAGCGAATCAGCAGAGATATCCAGACAGTTCACTGTTAAAGCCATTCCCTTCCCGTTTTTCACATGGCTGATGATGGGAACCTTAATTCTGCTTTTTGCAGGCGCTGTTGTAATAACCACGCGTTTTGTTTTAAGAAGCCTGCCAGTAAAACAGGCTTTTCTCTCTGTGGGCAGGCTTGTTCCCTCTATAGCTGGCCCTTCTATTAAGAGAATGTGCGTTGTTGAAGCCGAGTCAAGCGGTGTCCTTGACGAAATTCAGTTAAGCAAGCTGTTTGACCAAGCAGGACTGAAGGGGAAGAAGAGACAGAGGTGCTTTGAGGTTGCTGGCAGAATTCCCCTGGAGCAAAATGTTCAAAGCTGCGTTGTTACCGGCAAGGGAAGTAAGATCCTGTGCGAGACAACGGTAACGGCAACCATTAGCAATAACACGAATAGAAACTGGAACAATGTTGAGTTGCTTGTCAGCATCCCTGATTTTCTTGCGGAGGACTTGACCTCAATTAAAACAGAGAACAGGGTGGAGTTTTTGAAGGGCAAGCCTGTTGTTAAATTCCTTGTGGAAAAAATTGGTGCAATGCAATCTGCTAAAATCTCTTACAGTGTTGACAGATTGATTGCCCAGGCTGAAGCAAACAGCATTCAGCTGCCTGCTGTAATTAACTGCAAGGAAGGAGAACCGCTTGTTATCACTCAGGTTAAAATGGAAAAACCCGAAACAAGCAAAATGCAGAGCGAAGAGGAACTTAAATTGAAGGAAAAACTGCTAAAAAAGGAAGAAAACCAAAAGAAACCATAACTAATTAAATAGTTTGCCTTCAACTAATAGTCTTAAGGCATTATTCAAAAATGCCCTTTTATTATTGATATAAAATAGGCAGTTTTAGGACAATGGTTCTTGAAAAGTGGAGGTGCAATTAAATGCCGGAAGAGAACGTTGTTTTCGTTGGAAAAAAGGGGACAATGAGCTATGTGTTGGCTGTTGTAACCCAAATGAACCAGGGTGCGAACGAGGTCTTTGTTAAGGCCAGAGGAAAGGCAATCAGCAGAGCAGTTGACGTAGCAGAAATTGTAAAAAACAAGTTTATTCCAAACGCTAAGGTAGATGACATTAAGATTGCCACAGAGGAAATAAGCACCGAAGAAGGAAACCCATTAAAGGTTTCAGCAATCGAAATAACAATAAAGAAATAATTGGAAAGGTTTTTTTCCTTCGTTTTTAACCTTTCAATTTTTCTTATTTTTCTTTTTTAACTGTAAAAAACCCGTTCCCCTGCAAAAAACACGGTTTGAAATCCTAATTTCTGGCCCCTTTTTGTGCAAAGAACCGAAAAAGGGCTTGCGCAAAAACTAATTTTTGTACAAAAACCTTGAAAATGCACAAAAAAGGGTTAGTCCTCTTTTAAATTATTTCATAAGATAATCAGGCTGCCAAATACCTCCGGATTTGAAGCACAATTTAAGGCATTAAGATTAAAAGTATCCGGCAGCCTGATAATATAAATATGCGTACTTATCAAGTCCCCTGTTGCAATCGCTGCCTTTGCTGCTGAAGTAGACGCAGAAAAAGGGACAGTAAGAAAGCTAAACCCCTAGAAATTCTTTTATTTGCTTTATTTTTCTTGGATTGATTGAAACATGCTGCTGGTTAGTTGATTGCTTTGAAAGCAGGAAACCGATATTAATTAATTCCTTGATTGCCTGCTTTATTGCCTTTTGGCCTTTCCTATTTGAACGGATATGATTTGGCAGGCCTTTGCTGAGATTAAAAACTGCTGTATGGGATCCACCAACTTTTCCAAGGTTAATTAATTTCCTTAAGATAAAACGCTTGATAAAAACAACTTCATTAGTCATTGAAATAACTAATTCCCAAAAAATAATTAAAAAGCTTTTATCACAATTTTGGTATGATAATATACCAAAACAAAGTATTTAAATAGGGTTTGTTTTGTAATATTATTGATTGCAGATGGTTAACGCATTTCTTGAATTCTTGGGAGAAAACCCTAATACAAGGTTGTTAGAATTCCTTATTACCGGCAGGGAATTTGACTATAGCCTTACAGATATGGCAGAAAATGCAGGCATTGGTTGGAGTACATTGCACAGAATTCTGCCCAGGCTGGAGAAACAAAAAATAGTGGTTAAAACTAGGGAAATTGGCAGGGCAAAATTGTACAAGCTAAACCAACAGAACAAAGAGGTAAAAAAACTCATAGAACTTTATGATGGGATTTTAAAAAAGCAGTTGGAGCAAATTGAAGAGAAGAATGCAATTAAAGCAAAGGCATAGCTAAGCCCCCTTAATGTACAGGATGCCCTTCTGCACAAAAAAGTGGTTCGAAATCCTAATTTCTGGCCCCTTTTTGTGCAAAGAACCGAAAACCGAAAAGTATATATAGGTCATGATACTATCATGATACATCATGGGGAGTCATGATTCAATCAAGGAACTGTCAGACATCCTGAAGGACAGGGAACTGGTCAAGAAGATTAGCCCAAAGTTCGAAGAGCTAAGCCTCGAGATTCAGGAGGTAAGCAAGTATGGCAAGAACCCTGTGTTCCTTGCAATGCTACTGTTCAAACTGGCTGAGGAAAGAGAGAAAACAAACAAGCTGCTTGAACAGATATTTGACAAGTACGATGAAATAATGCTTAGACTGAAAACAGAGCAAACCCCCTTTGCAAAAGAAAGCCCAGCTCAAACCGAAAGCGAAATAAGTTCAACGCTGGCAGAGCAAGACCAAATAATAATGCATCTTGCAAGAACAAATGGCCAGATAACAGCAGATATTGTAAAAGCCGAATTAGGCTACAAAGGAAAAAATGCGGCTTCACAGCGGCTGAATCGCTTATTCAAAGAAGGGCATTTGAGGAAAATTCAAGCCGGGAGGAAAGTATTATATTTGGCGAAGAGCATATAACTTGCCTTCTTGTAAACTCCCAACCCCCACCTTCTTTGCCAAATAAATTTCCTCCCTCCTTAAATGCCCCCTCCTTTGCCTAAATTTTTTCTTTCCGAAAAAGAAAACTAATTTGTAAAAAGAAAACTAGAATCAGGTAAAGAAAACTATTTATATGAGTAAATTCAATATTAATTCAAATGAATGGAGATACGAATGGAGATATACCGGCTGAAGAGGCTGGCAGTAGCAGCTCAAGAATTAACAAAAAGCTGCTGATTGTAATTGTAGTTCTTGCAATAATCGGCCTGGTTTCAATTTTTGCCCTGCCCTTTCTATTATATGGATTTGGCTTGTGGGAAATTCCCTTCCTGCCTCCAAAAGGCCCGATTCAAATGCTTATTATTGGTGAGCCAACCATTGATTTGCTGGGCGACCTTGACAGCCAGAGGGACTTGG
>JAFCFG010000085.1 GCA_017608725.1 Candidatus Iainarchaeum sp. | reverse complement strand
GACTCCGGCAAGCTGTTAAAGTACTTGTACGAACTCAGGGCTGAGTCAAACCCTGATTCAGCAAGAAAGACCAAGCTAACGCCGCTGATTGCACTCTCCCTTGCCTTATCAAACTGCCCACTGGACAAATAGAAATCACTGCTCCTCAAAAAGTATTTCGCATGGTCCAGATTCAAGTGAGCCCAAACAAGGCTGTGCTTGCTTTCGCCCATTCTGCCTTCCAAGAGGCCTATTCTCTCCTGCAAAGCAGCCTTCAAAGCATTTAAGTCCTTGTTTTTTACAAAGATCTGGGCGTTTGCCAGGCTCAAAGCAGAAGCTGAATCAAATAATGCAGAATAATACCAGTCTTTCTCCTTTGCAAGCTTTGCTGCCTCAATTCTCCTCACAATGTCCTTGTGTTCACTCTTCTCCAAAATATTAAATGTGCTTTCAGCGCTTGCAATCTTGCTGTTAACCTCATTCAAAAAATACTGGTCTGGCAGAATCCTTCTTCTGCTGCCTTTGGTTAAGTCAAAGAAATCGCTCGCTGCCTGGTGCCATGCAACAGCAAACTGGTAGTCAAGCAAATTGCCCAACTTGGTTTCATCAACGCTTGAACCATTGACAGTTATAACAATCTCATGGTTTGAGGAAAGCAATCCCTCTACCTTTAGCTTTGCCCAGCTCAGCCTCTGCTTTGCTGCTACGTGCCATTCAAACTGGTCAACGGAAACAAACCTGTTCAAGTCAAAGCCCAGGCTATCAATCTTCACCTTCAATTCAGACAGCCTTGAATCAAACATTGTTGAGGCAGGGGAAAGCAATTCAGGGTTAGCTGCAATCTCCCTTACAAAACTGCTGTAAACGATTGAAAGAAAAGCATAGTTGCCAGCACTGTACAAGTAGTTTTGGTCAAAGGAAATCCTTGCATTCTGCAGCATTTTTTCGCTGCTGCTTAAATAACCCAACAATATGTCAACAACTGTAGGGTCATCCAACAGGGTTCCGCTCAAGGAATTTCTTGCAGAAGAAACACTTTCATCTGCTTGCTTTAAATATTTCCCAACCAGGCGGTGCATTGGCCTCAAATTTTCGTTAAAAGATATTGGCTCTGGCACGAACTCAGGGAAATTGCCCTGGTTAGTATTCACGTCAATCTCAGCTATATCGGTAAAAGCATAATTTAAGACTTCATCAATGTTCTTCACTTCAACTACCTTCATTCCCCACTGCCCTTTTGCATAGGAGGGCAGGTTTATTGACCTGACTCCCTCGGGCAATCTTACTGTTTGCCTTGCCTCCCCGAATGGAATCATGAAAAGTTTTACTCCAATCTTTGCAGCCTCTTTGCTTTTCTCAAAAATGCTGCCAACAGTGCCAACACTGCCATCTGGCGTAATAGTGCCTGTTAAAGCAACGTGATCAGGCACCTTTCTGTCATTCAGCATGCTGATTGTCAACAGGGTCATTGCCGCACCTGCACTTGGACCCTCAACCAAAGAGGCCTCGCTCCTGATTCCAAAAAAATAGTCGTATTTGTCAGCATTGTCAGCGTATCTTTCAGCAATCTGAACAGCAAGCTTTTCCGTTGTCTGCGTTGAGGTACCAACCAGGGGCTCAACACTGCTCCAGATTTTGCCTGAACCTGGCCTTATTTCCAGTGTAAGGTCTGCACTCAAAGCCTTTCCATTGTTTGTTACAGCAAAAAGCTTGATTGAATCCTGCTCAATTACAGCTGTAACGCTTGCAGAAATAAGTAGAAGAAAAAACAAGGCAATTAGTCTTCTCATTCAGCTATTAAATATGTAAAAGTCTTATAAATAACTTGTGGCCTGGAAAAAGACAGCAAAAAAAAAGTAAAAAAAGGTTAATCAACCAAAAAGGCTGCTTAAACCTTCTGCTGCTTCTTCCTCTGTCTTGCTCTCTTCTGCTGGCTTTTCTTCCTTCTTCTCAGCTTGTTTGCCTTCTGCTACAGGGGCAGCTGCAACTGGGGCAACGGCTGCTTTCTTTATTGCTTCATCTATATTTACATCCTTCAGAGAGGCAACCAATGCCTTAACCCTTGCGCTGTCTGGCTTTGAGCCAGCTGCTTCCAATACCTTTGTCACTGATTCCTCTTCAATTTTCTTTCCAGCGGAATGCAGCAACATCGCAGCATACATATATTCCATTTTTTTCCCTCCATTCAATTCCTTAATAAAATATTAAGCATCACTCTTTTCTTTCTTGGGTTCTTCCTTCTTTTGCTCTTCAGCAGAGCTTTCAGATGGTTCTCGGGCCGGTTTCCCTTCAGCTGGGTCTTCTGCTTCACTCTTTTTCTCAACTGGGGTTTCTTCTTTTCCTTCTTTTTTCTCTTCAACTGGGGTTTCTTCTTTTCCTTCTTTTTTCTTCCCTTCCCCTGCGTTCCCTTCTTCGCCTTCCCCACTTTTACCTGCTGGTTTCTCTCCTTCAATCTTCTCCTCTTCTTTTCTCTCTTCCCTCTTTTCTCCAACAGGGACTTCTTTGACCATGTCTCCCAAGGCAGATGCCTGCCTAAAGGCCTTCCCAAGAATTGCTTCAACGGTTGCACTGTTCAGGATGTTTGCTTCAACCGAAACAGCCTTTGCATTTTTGAAGGCCTTTGACAGAAGCAATTCAATTGTGCGCTCATTGGTGTAAGCAATCTCTATGGCTAAGTTGAATGCATTCCTGTGAGCTTCTTTGAATTGCTCAAACACCTCTTCAGTGTCAATGTCCAAAACCTCTGCTGTAAATATCTGGCCGTCTTCCAAGCATGCAACTATGTTCAATCCAACCTTTATTGGCTTTATGTCCAGCTTGGTTAGGGCAGCTGCTGCTTCCTTGCTTATAGGTTGGCCTTTTTTTGCAACAATACTGTCCTCTGCAATTGAAATCGTTGGGCCCTTTAAAATGGTTTTAAGGCCTGCTTGCTTCAAGTCGCTTAAAGCCGGGCCAGGCGGCAGGCCGGTGTCTCCTGCTGGAACAATGATGTCGTTTGGTGCAACCATTCCAACTTTTGCTGGCATGCTTACCTTGTTTTTCTTCAATGAAGCAAACAATTCAAAGGGGTTCACGTTTGAGAAAATGACTGCTATACTGCCCTCTGTGTGCTTAAGCAAGCTGTCTGACTTTATTTTTGATTCCAGGAGTGCCTTTTTTACTACCCTGGTTTTGCTGATTTTGATAACTGCCTTTCCCTGCAGCCTCTTTCTCAACAGCTGTGAAAGCGAAGCAGGAAAGTTCTGCAGTGAAGCGATTGCAATAACCGGATAGGTGTTTGAAAGCTGCAAAAGCTCTTGGACTTGCTGTTCTTTCCACTTCCTTGTATGGCTGGTCATTTTATTGGGCCTCCCTTTTTTCAACCCTTATTGGCGGACCCATGGTTTCCTTTACATAAACTGATTTAATGTTGCCCTGCTTTTGGGGCAAGGCAGATAGTAAAGCGTTAATGACAGCAATGCTGTTTGAAGCAATTTCCTCATCTGGCATCTTTTCATTACCTACAACCAGTTGCACAACTGGCATGAACTTGCCTTTTTTGTTGCTAACCCTGGTTATGTTTCCGCTTTGGCTTAGTATGGCTGCTGCAGCAGCAGGGCTTGGCTGAACCGGCTTTGGCATCTTTCCTTTGGGTGCGAGCTGCTGACCCAAGTATTTTCCAACCGGAATCATTACAGGGCCCTCTGCTATCAAAACATCAAATTCATTTGCAATCTGGGCAACTGCTTTCTTGTTTAGTTTGGGTATTTCTTCCTCTTTGATTATCTTGTCAACCCTGCCCTTCATCTCCTCTATGAATTTTTTGTCCTTTGCAAAAAGAAGTGTTTTTCCGCCTGTTTTTTTGCCTGTGGCATGGGGCAGCCTGACCTTTAAGTCAATCTGGTTCTGCTGTTTCTTGAAGTCAATTCCCTTAAAATTGACTATCAATTCAATGCTTTGAACAAAGCGCCTTTGCTTGCTCTGCTTCCGCATTTCCTGCAGTGCTGCCCGAAAATCCTTTGAATTCATTCTATTTTCCTCCCACAAACTTTCTTTAGAAAAGAAAGTTTGCAAAGAAACTTTCTTTGCAAAGAAACTTTCTCCCAAAGAAGCGAGAGTGGTGAAACGGAGTCAGAAAAAGACTCACCAATCTAATATAAAAAAATTTAAACGGAATTATTTAAAAACCAATTTATTGGCCGTTTTCAGGGTTTTCCTGCGTTCCCTCTGGTTTTTGTTCTGGGTTTTCCCCTTCAGCAGGCGGCTTTTGTGCTTTTTCCTGCGTTTCCTCTGTTAAAACGCTGTCATACTGGCCTGATTCAACCGCTTTTTGCATTTCTCTTGCAGGTTTTCCCTCAACTGTTATTCCCATGCTGTCGCAGGCTCCAATTACCTCTTTTGCAGCGCTCTTAATCTTGTAGGAGGTCAGATTGTCAATCTTCATTGAAGCGATTTTCAGAACCTGCTGCATTGAGATATTTCCCTTTACCTCATTTGCCGGGTTTGCTGCCCCCTTGTCAAGGCCAATTTCCTTTTTGATAAGGGCTGACGTAGGGGGGCTTCCAACGCTTACTTCAAATGCCTTTGTGCCTGGGTCAACTGTTACCTTCACTGGAACCTTCATTCCGGCAAAGCTCTTTGTTTTCTCGTTTATTTGGTTAACTACATCGCCAATGTTCACTCCCAAAGGCCCTAAAGCCGGGCCCAGGGGCGCGCCGGCGCTTGCTTTTCCCCCCTCCACCAAAACGCTTATTTCGGGCATTTCAAAATCACTCAAAAATTTGCAAAAATTATTCTTTGATTATTCTGATGTGCTCTGCTTTGATTGTAATCGGGATTTTTACTGCTGCTTCAAGCAATTCAATCGTTACCTCTTCCTTTGTTGGATTCACTCTTAGAACCCTGGCCCTCTCCCTTTTGAACGGCCCTGCAATCAATTCAACCTTTGCCCCCTCTTTAATTGACTGCATCAAGGGCTTTGACTCAAGTAAACCAGAAAGCTCTTCAGGGTTAACTGCCCCCTTGACAATTCCCTGGCCTTTGATGTGGGGAGTGTTCCCTATTGCCTGCCTTACTGTCAGTTCGTCCTGTGC
>JAFCFG010000084.1 GCA_017608725.1 Candidatus Iainarchaeum sp. | reverse complement strand
TGGTCAAGCCAATTGTAGCTGAAACGCCAAGGCAGGCGCTTGTCAAGTTAGGAAATGCTTTGAAGCGTGTTAAGGTTAAAGAAATTGAAAATTTGCTTGAATGCACAAAGGAGACGGTAAAGTGAAATGCCCCAACTGTGGTGCTGAAATGGAATGGCGCTCTGAACCGTTCGTCTGGGTATGCCCGGAATGCAAAAGATGGAAACACGGAAGGAGAGTGAAATAAGAAATGGTCAGAATTGGAGCAAGACAATGCCCCAAATGCTTAAAAATTGGCTTGGAGAAAACCATTGACAACACACCGCAAAAAATAGACGTATTTTACCAATGCGCTTACTGCGGAGCCCAATATTATTTAGAGCCAAGAACAGGGATATTAAAGCCAAGAAATTCTTACCAGCAAGGAAGGATTTATACCGTCTGGAGGGGCAGAAGAATATGACGCTAAAAATTTGCTATGTTATTCCGGATGCTTTCATTTGTGGCGGGAACAGAATTGTTGCCATTCATTGCAACAAGCTTGCCGAGCGCGGATATGATGTTTCTATTGCTCTGGTAAACCCTTACAAGCACAAAACAGATTGGCTTGAGGAAATAGCCGGCAAAGGCGTTAAAATATTCGGGCTTTACAGCAACGCAACAGAATTAAAAAACCTCAATGTTATTGTTGCCACATATTTCAAAACCGTTTTTAACATAAAGGAAATAGAAAGCAAACTGCCTGATTCCTGTGAAAAATATTATTTCGTGCAGCAGCTTGAAAACAGAATGGTTGATGCCTTGTTTGACAAGTGCGCTGCGTTATATACTTACTCCCTTAAAGACTTTCGCATTTTTACAGAAGCCCGTTGGATTCAGAGAGAGCTTGCCAGGCTTGGCAGGGATTCTGCACTAATTCCTAATGCGCAGGAGCTTCCAGCAGATGTTAAAACAATCAAAAGGCCTTCCAAGCCAGTGGTTTTAATAGAGGGAAACCTTGCTTGGAGAAAAGGCGTTTTAGAAGGCTTGGAAGCGTTGGATGGAATTGATTGTGCCAAGTGGCTTTTGACTAATTCCCATGAAAAAAGCTGTGCTGGTCTTGGGTTTGACAAGGTTTTTTCAAGAGTGCCTTGGAAAGATGCGTTGAGTGTAATTAAAACTGCTGATGTGCTGCTGAAGCCGTCTTACCTTGAAGGAAGCCCTACTCCCCATATGGAAGCTATAGGTTTGGGAACTGCGCTTGTTTCAACCAATTGCTCTGGTGTTAGTGAATACTGCGTAGATGAATACAATTGCTTATTGGCTGAAGTTGGAGATGTTGATGAAATGAACTCCAAAGTAAGGCGTGTCCTGTTTGATGATGAGTTAAGGGAAAGGCTTGTTGCAAACGGGTTGAAAACTGCAAAAAGCTTTTCTTCTTGGAAGCCTTCTATTGATAAGCTGGTCAGGCTGTTTGATTGGCAGAATGGTTTTATTAAGCAATTATTAGGTGGTGATTGAATGACTGTCTGCGACGTATGTGGAGAAGAAATGTCAGATAAGGGTAAAAAAATAGCAAACCTTGTAGGAATAGAAATATGGCTTGATGATAGGGATATTTCAGAACACAAGGAAGCAAAACGTTTTAAGGAAACCTTTGGTGTGGATAAATTTTCTGTTTGTCTTGTTTGTGTTGCAAGGGCTCTTGGGTTAAAGGAGGTGAAAAAGTTTGGAAGGTAGAATACAAATGAATTGGTGTTGGTTAGGGATACACAAGTTAGAGCCGCTAAAAACATCTCCGATAGGTTCAAAGATTTGCGTTAATTGCAATAAGATAGTAATGCCCAAATGGGCACGGGATGCGGACAGGAAAGTAAAGTTCAAGAGATTATTTCTATGGAACAAGGAAAAAGATTATTGTGAGCTGGCTTTTGGAAAATAAATTCGGTTATTGAAATGGATTCGGAAAAGGCAAAAAAAGTGTTGTGGGTGTGTGATGCCCCGCAGTGGGCTTATGAGATAGTCGGCAAGCGTGTTCTTGGCTCGCTGAACGATTATAGCGGGGATTTCATTTACAAGCGTGACAGCGACTATGTTGAGAAGCTCAAGAAAGGAGTGGAATACGATATAGTGGTGTGCAACAGCATGGAAATAGCCCGCCAATTCAACGCCCCTTGCATTGCCAGAATGGGCTCAATGAGGGTGTTCAGGAAACAATGGCATCTTCAGGGAACTGAGGATTTTTACCGCTGGGCTGACGTAATGAACGAGAGCAATTTTTTTGTAGCGAGCAATTTTAAGCTGTTCGGCGTGGCTCAAAGGTTTACAGACAGGGTTAGGCTAATTCCGCACGCCTGTGATTTAACCAAGTTCAAGCCAGTAAAGAGGGAATTCAATGAAGAAAACTTCACTGTCGGATTTGCTGGAAACATTTCAGACAGCAGAACAGACGACAAGGGGTTCTATTTTTTAGAGGAAGCCTGCAGCAGGCTGGGTGTCAGGCTTAAGAAAACAGTGTATTTCAATGAGAAAAACAGGGCTCAAACTCCCAACGACAAAATGCCTGATTTTTACAACTCTGTTGATTGCATTGCTCTGCCTTCAAACGGAGAGGGCTGCAGCAATGTTTTGGCTGAAGCGCTTGCCTGCGGAGTTCCGGTAATCACCACTGCTTCTGCTGGGTTTCACGGGGAAATGCTGATTGATATGCGGGATTGCTTGCTTGTAGAGAGGAATGCAAAGAGCATAATGAAAGCGATTATGCTGATTAAGAAAGACGAAAGCTTGCGGAGTGAGCTTTCAAAAAACGGGAGGGCGTTTGCCGAGAGGTTTCATAGCTTGGAAAAGCAGGCAACTGCTTGGAGAGAAGTGTTCAGAATCTTTGAGGAATGTAAATGAAAATCAGCGTAATTATCCTGTGTTGCGGAAAGGTTAAGTTTTTCAAAGACCTGCTTGGATATCTTAAAAGCCACTCTGAACATCTTGGGGAAGTAATAGTGTGTGATAACTCCAAAGACAACAAGATTGCGGACTATTGTGAAAAAGAAAAGCATTCTTTTCCTGTTCCCATAAGAGTATTCCGTGAGCCGTTTAAGCCGTTTCAGTTGGCAAAGATGAGGAATATCGGGATTGACAACGCGGAATGTGAGTTGCTTTGCTTTTTTGACGAAGACATCATTCCTGTTTCAGATGACTTCTTTGACAGAATGGTTAAAAGGCACAAGAGCAATCCGAACCTGTTGCTTGTCGGGACAAGATACAAGGAAGAAGACACAGCAACTATTTTAACAACAAAAAACAGGAAACCGTATATTATTGACAACTACAGGGCGAAAATAAAAAAGCAGGGAAGACAGCCGTGGAGATTAATGTCAGGGGGAAACTCATCTGTCAGGAAAGAAACAATAGGAAATACAAGGTATGACGAGCAGTATAATGGCTGCTGGGGTTACGAGGATGCTGACTTTGCAAGGCAGCTGATTTCCAAAGGCGTTGAGATTGACTACGATTCTTGGCTGGCTACAAAGCACCAGAGGCACAAGAGGCACAGAATCGGGCGGGACGTAAATGAGAAAAAATATTTGAAAAAGTGGGGTTGTTTATGAAGAAAGCAGTATTCATCGGCTCTGTTTCACACTCTGGCTCTACGTTGCTGAATTTTGTTTTGGGGAATAACAAAAACTGCTTTGCTCTGGGAGAGTGCTATGCAGTATTCAGACCGCACAAAAGGCACCACTCTGTCGCAGCAGAGGGGGATTTTTCCAGAGCTTGCTCTTGCAGAGAGAAATCCTGCTCGGTTTGGACAGAGTGCTTGGAAAAAGGCGAAAGCGGATTTTACTCTCACCTGTGGGAAAAGTATGATGTCTTGATTGATTCATCTAAACACATAAGCTGGTATGAAGACCAGCAGAAATACACAGAAGGAATCGGGAAAGTAAAAACAATCGTTATCTACAAACACCCTGCCGATGTGCTGCTTTCCTTTTACAAGCGCCAGAACTTCACTGAAAACTGGAGCGTTGCTTATTACCGTTATTATTCTGAATTCCTAAACAAGTGGAGTGATTCTGTCGTGGTTAGTTATTATGATTTAGTTAGCAATCCAAAAGAGATTGCTGAAAAAGCGTGTGAGTTGCTTGAAATCCCATATGTTGAGAAGCAGGAAGAATATTGGAACGGCAGTTATCATCTGCTGTTTGGCAAAGACCACGTGCTTAACCACAAGAAGTTCTACATTGACAATTCTTGGAAAGAAACAAAGTTTGAAATATATTCAGGGGCTTTAAAGCTTTTTGGCGAGCTTGAAAAAAGAAAAGTTAAAGTGGTGTGAATGGGAAATAAAATAATATGGCTTACTGGCGAAAGCGGGGCTGGAAAAACAACTATTGCGAAAGCGCTTGCTGAAGAAATTGATTGCATTATCTTAGACGGTGATGAAATGCGTAAAAGCATTTCTTTATGCGCTGGCTTTTCAAGGGAAGACCGCAGAAAACACAATTTAAAAGTAGCGAGATTGGCAAAAACGTTAAGCAAGCAAAAAACAGTAGTGGTTGCAGTAATTGCCCCAATGAAAAATGTGAGAAAAGAAATTGACAAAATATGCTCTCCTGTTTGGGTTTATCTGAAAAGAAAACTGCCAGAGCGTGAAGGGCATTTCTACGAGGAATCAAGAGAGTATTTCACGCTTGACTGCGACAAGCTTTCTCCTAAACAATGTGTAGAGGCAATTAAAAAGCATCTTGGAATTGTGAAGAAAAAATACAGTTTTTTCATTGGCAGGTGGCAGCCGCTGCACAAAGGGCACGTCAAGATTATTGAACAGGTTTTAAAAGAAGGCAAAAACGTAGCAATAGGAATAAGGGATACTGAAATAAATGAAGACAACCCTTTTTCAGTTGGCGAGAGAAAAGAAATGTTCAGGAAAACATTTGGCGACAAGGTAAAAGTTGCTGTTATCCCTGATTGTGAAGAAATCTGTTATGGAAGAAAAGTAGGGTGGAAAGTCAGGGAAATAAAAGTTGACGGGAAAACAGAAAAAATAAGTGCCACAAAAATAAGAAAATCATTGAAGGAGGTTATTTAATGGATAAAATAAAAGTGGCTTTCGTAGGAAACATGCATTACTTTACAACCTGCCTTCCTTACGGAAGCAAAAAAATAGAGTTTGAAGGATTTGACGTAAGAGGGGATTTAACAGAGCCTGAAAGATACGAGTTCTTGCTTGAAAGAAAAGACGATTTTGACGCTTGGGTGTTTTTCAGGGGAGAATTTTTGCACCCGAA
>JAFCFG010000083.1 GCA_017608725.1 Candidatus Iainarchaeum sp. | reverse complement strand
CCCAGAAAGCAAAAAGACTTCTAGTATATAGAAGAGGCTAATTCATTTAAAAAGCCTTTTTTGCCAATGCGAGAAAGCCTCCCTGCAAGACCCGGGTTTTGCAGGGTACAGAAAAGTTTTGGTTTCCAATGTAGGAAATGCTGCAATTACTTTGCAATTACAATGCTTTTTCCCCTACTTTTTTCCCAGATAGTAGAGAGCCATTGCAATTCCTGAGTAGCTTACTGCAATGCTCCAGAAGATTGCTGTAATGCCTGCATCTGTTGTCTCATCCAATGCCAAATCAGTAATGCTGCTTGCAACTGCTCCAACAGCGTAGTTGATTACTGCAATTGCAAGGATGAAGAGGAAAACCTGCCAGAACCTTTTTGATGAAAACTGCCATGCCTGCTGCAGTGCTTCCTTTACTTTTTGCTTTTCAATTGCAAGGATTTGGACAACAAAAGCAAGCATTATGTATAAGTAACCCCCTGCCAGTGCCAGCAAGCCAAGCAACAGCAACCCGAGTACTTCAACTGCCTGCGTTATTACTGAGAACAGCACTGTTAGGGCAGCGAAGAGCAATGAAATTATTGCAATGAAGATTATAAGCGTAATTATGTCCTTCAATCCAGCCATTGTTTCCCTACATGCCCCTAATAATTCGGTTTTTCCCTCCTTCAGCATTTTTGCATAAACTGCATACCAGTAGCTTAGGCTGATGATTACAGTGCATGAAAGAATTGCAAACAGCCCCAGGGCTGCCAGGCCAGTTGGATACATTGACAGAAAGTGAAATGGCAGTTCGTGCAGTGCAGTGTCTGGAACCTTTTCAAGAACAATTGCATTAAAGCCAAAATCTTGCAGGAATGGTTCGAATGCAAGCGATAGAAGAAAGACTATGAATGCTGTAGCCAAAGCCGGAACTATGAGATATGGCTTTCCCACCAGTGTTTTCAGTGCAGACAGCAGCGATTTAATCAATTTAAATCTCCTTTTTCAATTGCTATTATTACTGCTTTCTGGTTTTTAATTCTATTCTCGGCCCCTAAAATAGCTGTTGAACGGCTTTTGTTTAAGTGGCAATAGTAACCAATTTAAATATTGCCTCTAACAATTGATTTGCAGTTATAGGCTGTTTTTCGGTGTTTTTGGATGAACTTGCCTAAGACAGTAAAGGATTATTGCAGGAAGTGCAAAAAGCACACAGAGCACAAGCTCAAGCAGTTTAAGTCAGGCACTGCCAGGGCATTGGCCGAGGGCAGCAGGAAGAACGTTGAGAAAAAGCGGGGCTATAAGGGCAAGTACCAGTTTCCCGCAAAGGTCAAAAAGCAGAACAAAAAGCCAACTTTTATTGCAGAGTGCAGTGTTTGCAGCACAAAGCACTACTTTGTTATCCCCAAGAGAATGAAGAAGGTTGAGCTTGTTGCAAAGGCTGCTTAATGCGAGGCAAAGCCGAGCACATTGGGTTGTGTAAGCAATCCGATTAATTCGCAGCCGCTCTTTGCCGGCTAATGCGAGCAAAGCGAGCACAGTCCATACTGAGCAGAGCGAAGTATGGGCTTAATTCGCAGCCGGAATTTGCCGGCTTGCAAAGGCAGCTTAATTTTAATAATCTATAATCAGGAAATCTAATGCTTCTGCCTACTATTGCCTTTTGTATACGTTGTCGTGGTGGTCAAAATCCAAGAATAGAATAAAGTTTTTTTCTTTATCATATTTGAATGTAAGCACGAAGCTCTTGTCTATGTGGACTCTCTTTCTATCCTTTAAATCATGTCTTAGGTTTTTGAAGTGCTCTATTGTGTTTTCATCTGAGTCTGTTATCTGCTCAATTTTTTTCATCAATATCTCGTAGCGTCTTCTGTCTTTTTTGAAGAGCCTTTTAATTTTTTCTTTTAATATTTCTGAAAAATCGTGCTTTAAAGACATTCATCCGCCTTCGATTTTCCTTCTGAGGTCTTTAACGCTTGTATGCCTGTGGCCATATCTCTTAAAGTGATCTTCTTCAATTTCCAGCAGCTTTTTTACATAGCTTTCCTTAACCTCTGGTTCAAGCTCGTTGTCGCCATACATTTCAACAAACTTGTTCAAGGCCTGGCTTTTGTCCTTCAAATCATATTTTGCTTTTACAAAAGTTAGCACTCTGTTTGTGTGCTTTGTTAAAGAAACCCGCGCATCAACCATAAATACACCTCACATACACTTTGTATGCATATAAAGTGCATATCTATATAAAAGGGTTTTGTTTGTTGGGGGAAGGCTGCCTAATATCTCCGCATTTGAAGGCAATTTAAGGCATTAAGTTTAAAAGTATTCGACACGCCGGGGGAAATTTCAATTAGCCTTTTTTTAAATCGCCAGGTGCTCTGCTTTCCTGTGCTTTTTAATTAGCTCAAAAATTGTTTTCTGCAGCCCTTCTGGGTCTGCCACTGCGCTGAATTTTCCCTCTGCTCCAAACCTGCTTCCGCCCCTTACAGAATACTGCCCTGCCAAAGTTTGAATATGCAGGCTTGATATCCCAAAAAGCTTCTCCAAAAAGCTCCTTGAAACAATCACATCACTGACCCTCTCTAAGGGAATGCTGCTGACATGGTAGCCAATCAGGCCCATTTTCTTTATTACCCTGTAGTTAGTAACCCAGTAGTATTCCTTGTTGTAAACAAGGTTTGCTATGGCAAATGAAATTACCCCTGCAAAAACAAGTATTGCAAGCAAGGTCAGGCCCAATCCAAGCAATACACCTGCAGGGCCAGCTATATACCCCGCAACTGCCATAATGAAGGGGGCAAAGAGAACCAACCCAATGAGGAAGAAAACTATGCTTAATCCAATAAGGTTCTGGAAGAATAGCATGGTTCTGAAGCCGGTCAATGGCTTTGCCTCCCAGACTATTTGCTCTCCTTCCTGCAAATGAAAAAATGCCATGTCTATTTAATGGAAGCAACTCTTATTTAAATCTTACTTTCCTTGCCCAGGGCAGTGTTTTATATCATTAGAAAGCCCTCCAGCACAGTCTCCGTCTTTTCATTTAATCACATTTGCATTATGCCGGGGTATTTTTTGAGATAGTATTTTAGTGCGATTGGAAAGGCAAAAGTTGTTGTTATTGACATGAAGACGATTGCAGCGTACAGTTCCATTGGAAAGTTTGGGATTTTCTGTCTTGCTACCTCGGCTATGACCAGTTCAATTATCCCCCTTGAGTTCATTCCCCAGCCAATCAGCATTAGCTGGTTTGTTTTGAGTTTTGTAAAGGGCTTTACCAGCAAAGTGCCAAGCATTTTTCCCACAAACCCAAGCACCAGGATTGTTAGAATCATTAGTGGATAAATCCCAATGGTTTGCAGGTCAAAGTTCAGTCCTATTTGGAGGTAAAAGAAGGGAACAACCAGCCCGAATGTAACTATTTTTAGGTTTTTTTCAACTGTATGCTCTACTTCCTGTGACTTGAATGCCTTTTGCAGTACCAGGCCGGCAATCAGCGCGCCGGCAATTGGGCCCAGGGAGAGGCTGCTTGACAAGAGCGCTATTCCAAGGCCTATGATGATTGTCAGGGTAAAGTATTTGTCCTCGCCACCACTTTTGAAGAGCCCCACGAAGCGGGGAATAAGTTTTAGGGCAATGAAGACTGCTATGAAAAATCCAATTATTTCAATTGGAAGAAAAATAAGGGCTTGGACTCCGCCTGTTCCCACAAGAACAAGCAGGGTAGATAGGAATAATAATTCAAAAATGTTGTCTGCGGTTCCTGCCATAATCATTATCTCGCCCAGCTTTGTTTTCAGAACTTCTCTTTGCATCAGCGCAATTGATTTTGTTGCTTCTGAAGTGAGGGAAAGGCAGGCACCAAGCACAAAGGCGACAACCAACGGCCACCCTATTATTAGGGCAAAGGCAAAACCCAAGCAAAAGGACAATGCAACCGATGAAAATGCGATTGCTATCACGTCCTTTGAGCTCTTTTTTATTTTTTTCAGGTCGATTTCCAGGCCTGTCAGCATCAGCAGAAAAATTATTCCAAGTTCGGAGAGCAGAAGCAGGCTTGACTTGCTTTCAGCGGGAAAGAGCCCGGCAAACAAAGGCAAGCCCAAAAACAAGCCAGCTGTTATTTGTCCGGCTATTCGCGGAAACCTGAGCTTGGAAAAGATTTCTCCGAAAACAAAAGTAGCCAGAATCACGACAAAAAACAAAAGCAGAACATCAATCATTTCTCTCAACCAAGGCTTCTTTTGAATGGTGTATATAACTTCTACATCCAAACAAAGGCATTACACTAAGCAAAGCAATGAAAACCTTTACTAAACGCTTCTGCCAAAAGCTCATGATTTAATTATTACTGCAAACTATTACTTAATTGTTTCCATTACATGATGCTGTCAACTTATTGTTGCTGTTCCATTTTCCTTTTTCCCTGAATTTCCTTTGAAAAATTAATTGAGCATTGCCAACCTGGCACTACCCTTTCCTGCAGTTTGTTGATTTTCAGCCGGTTTCTCCAGCCGATTGGTTAACAATCTACTTTAAAATGCTTTTTTTGTTAATTTTTATTATGACTGCAAGGAACAGCATTTTGTTAATCATCAAACAGCAACCTGGCATTGAGTACAATGCCCTGCTGAACAAGATTGCCCCAAACTATGGGAGCATTGAATCAGCCAGGGCAGCCTTAAGCAGGGCCCTGCGCTATTTGAATGCTTTGGGTATGGTTGCAAGAAAGGAGAATAGGCTGTTTGCAACAGCCAAGGGGGCTGCATTGCTTAACTCTGAAATGAAGAACAAGCTGCTGCTGCAGCTGAATGAAACAGTCAAGGGAAAGCATGCAGCCAATCAAATCGATTTAATTGTTGAAATGATGCACACCCTGATTGAGAGAAGCAAGCAGGATAGTGACCTGCTCAAAGCAGCAAAAGGCAGCGTTGGCTTCTACATCACGGACCTCACCGAATTATCCAGGGCTGTTGGGAAAAGGATTCATAGCATGCAGTATCTTGAAAAGGTTTTGAGGCAGGAGATTGATTCACTGAAGGAACTGGATTTTCCTGACTACAGGAGGCTGAAATGGGGCCCTTTGGCAAAGAGAACCATTAAGGCAATTGCAAAGAAGGCAAGGGCCAGTGAATTTGTTGCAGAGTGCCTGAACAAGGGCTTTTTCAAGAGAGCAAGTGAAACCTTTAATGTTAGAACGCAGCAAAACGATTTGTTCTTTGAGGAAAGCCAGTTGCCTGATTTCTTTGACTTCGTTGAAGAGAACTCGCAGCT
>JAFCFG010000082.1 GCA_017608725.1 Candidatus Iainarchaeum sp. | reverse complement strand
ATAACGCCAATAGTGAATGCAGCGAAAACGCTTGTTACAAAAAGCGTTACTAATGAAAAGTTTACAACAAATGGCTCATCTATCGCAACAGAGGGCACGCCAAAAAACCTGCCGATTGGGCTCATTGCAGCGTATTGTTCTATCTGCTCTGGCGAAATGCCAATGCCCTCTGTTTGCTCTACCAGAATGCCGACAATAACGGAGCTGATTCCAAACAGCAGGGGAGCACCGACTGCTGCGGCAAAGAAGATAAGCAGAACATACATGCTGATGTTTGAGCTGATTTCATCCCTCATTGCATTTTCCTCCCTGATGTCAGAGCCAATTTGCATCAGCAAGTCAGCTATTTGGCCGCCGCTCTTTATTCCCTGCACCAGAAGCCAGATTGTTCTCTCCAGAACCTCGCTCTTTATTTTGTTTGGCAGGGCAAGCAATGCATCCTCAGTTCTCTCCCCCGAGAGGATTCTCTTGCTTGCTTCCCTTAGTTCCTCTGATAATGCTCCAAACTCCGGTCTGGCTGATGTAAAAAGGCTTCTCTCCGTTGTAAGACCTGCCTTTATGTTTGATGCAATCAGTTCAAGTGCATCTGGCAAGACCCGTTCAACCTTTGCCCCCTGGCTTTCCGCTATTTGGCTGATCCAAAAGTATATGCCCCCTGCAAACATTGCAAATACAATTCCCACACTGTAGTACCATTGGATGCCCAGAAAGAGGTGCATGTTTATGGAAACAGCTGCTGCAATGCCAATTCCAAACAGCATAACAAACCCAACAAATCTGTTCTCGTCTACCTGGATTCCAACGTAACGCATTTCTCTTTTGAATGCATTGATCAGCCGCATTGGCAGTATTGCTGCAAATCGCTGGTATAAGCCCATTTTTTCACCCTATTATGTTTGGCCTCCTGCTCTTTATTATGCCAATGTACATGAATTCCATTATTGTGATTGCTGCCAGCATCACCCAGAATAGAAACTGGTCAATTACTATCTGGGGAAAGCTTCCCAAAACAATTAAAAAGGTTAGCCCAAGTGCCGGAATTATGACCCCAATCATCATGTACATTAGGGAAAGAATCCTCAGCTGTGCTCCAAACTTTGTTATGGCAATCTTTTGCTCCCTGATCATTGAGGAAACTGTTTCTGACAGAACGCTGCTTACGTCTGCCCCGGCTTTCAGGCCGTTTACAACCTGCCATATCACTTTCCTCAAAAAACGGCTTGGGTTTCTTTCAGCCATCTCTTCCAGTGCTTCTTCCTCTGGCGTTCCGGTGTTAATGGCCTCAACTGCCTTCCTGAATTCATCGCTCAGTGATTCGTATTTGCCCCTTGCAATAACACCCATGCTGTCGAAGAGGCTTACACCGCTTTTTATCTGAATCATTATTGTTCTCAAAGCATACACCAAGTTTCTTTCAATGCCCCTGACCTTTTTCCTTATGATGAGCTTTGGGTACATCACTGCTTGAATGAACATCAAAAAGGCCATCACAAAGCCTATTGTTGGCCCAAGGACAAAAAAATGGGGCGTAAACCTGCTTAGTATAAGGGTTAAGAGGAAAGTGAAGAAAAGGAAGTAGAACAGGGTCAGAAACATTATTATTGCAGCGTACTCCCTTTCATCTGCCTCTATTTCTGCCTGCCTCAGGCTTTTCCCAAAATTTGGAAACATCTTGTGGAAAATCGCACTATACCTTACAAACGGTGCGCTCACTGTTTTCAGGGTTCGCATTGGCAGTGGCGCAAAGGGGATTGCTTTAGGCATTATATTCCGCCCCTGTTCCAGCCGGCTTTTCTGTTCCAGCCGGCTTCTCAACCTTTACATCTGGTTTTTTGTTGCTTTTTACAGCCTTTAGTATTGGCTCTGGGTCTCTGTAGTATTTGGCCATTACTTTTCCAACTTCGCTCACTGTTCTAACATTGAATTTCCTCATCCATTCAAGCACGCTTTCCTTCTGCTTCAGTTCGCCGCTGATTTCATTTCTGCTTAGGCCAGTGTGCAATGACAGCTCATCAAACAGCCTGATGCTGTCACTGTGCGGAACAATCTTGTCGTCTGAGCCCCTCCACCTGTACAAGATATTTGTTTTAATTGCCTCTTCTTTGCCCCTCCTTTCCGGAATTAGCTCTGCTACCTGCAGTATTCTTCTAACTCCCAGCCTTCTGTTTCTGAACATCACTACATTTAGGTGAACAGCTTCCATCATTGTTGCCGGGACATTTACAGGCGGATTGGTGAATCTTCTCACTGTTTCGTCTGCTGTGTTTGCGTGGAATGTCGTGTAAACACTGTGGCCT
Source organism: Candidatus Iainarchaeum sp. (assembly GCA_017608725.1). GTDB lineage: Archaea > Iainarchaeota > Iainarchaeia > Iainarchaeales > JAFGDB01. Next base: position 2,948 of record JAFCFG010000082.1, on the reverse strand, counting down.
GTGTGCATTGCTTCAAACATTACCTCTGCTTCCCTCTGCCTTCTGATCTCTCCGACTATTATCCTGTCTGGCCTCATTCTGAGGCTGTTTACAAGCAGGTCAAGCATGCTTACGCCTCCTTTCCCCTCTGGGTTTGGCTCCCTGGTTGTTAGAGGTACCCAGTGCAGGAACTCCGGCAGCATAATTTCCCTGGTGTCCTCAATTGAGATTATCCTGTGGTTTGGCTGGAAGAACGGCATGCAGATGTTCAGAAAGCTTGTTTTTCCTGAGGCTGTGCCGCCGCTTACAATTATGTTTAGCTCAAATTCCATGCACAGCCAGACCAGGGCCATTATTTCCTTGTTGACTGTCTTGTTGTCAAGAAAGTCTGTAATTGTCCAGGGCTCTCTTCTGAACTTTCTTATTGTTATGGTGTTTCCCCTGCTTGAAATCGGGAACAGTGTTGCGTTTGCCCTGTCCCCTGTTATAAGGTGTGCATCAAGCAATGGGTTCAGGATGGTTATTTGTTTCCCGATTCTTCTTGCAATAATGCTGGCATAGTTCTCAATTTCCGCCTCTGTTTCAATGAACACGTTTGTTTGCAGCCAGCCGAATTTTTTGTGGTAGACCCAGACTGGTTCCTTGCTGTAGTTTACAACTATTTCTTCCAGGTTTGGGTCTGAGAGCAGTATCTCTATCTTTCCCAAGCCAAGCATCTCGTTAAGCAGAATTCCAATCAACAGGTTTTTTGTTTCAACAGGCATTTCCGGGATGTTTCGCTCCAGCAGCTGCATTGCCCTGACTTTGAATTTTTCCTTTGTCCTTGCAACAAACTTGGCTTCCATCATCCTCTCTGCTCTCAGTGAGGTTTCACTCAAAATGCTTGTTTTCAAATTTGTCAGCAGCGCAACAGTGCCTGCACCATATTCTGGGAAGTTCAGGAAATAGCTCCTTACAAAGGCCTTTTCATCATCAATTATGTTTACCTCAATCTCAATCTCGTCTGTTTTGACTGGGTAGGATTCAATTACCTTTGCCCTTTTCACCACTTTCTTTATTCCCTTTGCCGGATACATTTTTTTTCTTCCCCGTTTGTTTCCTTCCCTTATCCGAGTTATGCTTTTTTATTAAGGTCATTTCCCCTTTTTCTTCTTTTCCCTCTTCTCACATTTTTTCTTCCCTTTATTTGGGGTCATTTCCCCTTTTTCTTCTTTTCCCTCTTCTTTTTCTTCTTCTGCTCTTCAATCCACTTCAAGTATCCCGGGTATGCAAGTTTCATTGTGCCAATTGGGGGGTAAACTATTTTCAGCAGCCTGCTTCTCTCAAGCACTTCAGCGTACTCCTTAACCTGCTTTTTGTCCATCCCAAGCTGCTTTGCTGCTTCATCCACGCCAACAATTCCCTTTACCTTAATGAGGTCCAGCAGCCTGTCAAACTCTGTTTCAATCTGGGCCCTTATTATTTCCCTTTCAACACCGGTTATCTTCTCCTTCTTTCTGTGAGGGGTTATGGCCATCGCTGTTTCAAATCCAGGTGCCGGCCTGATAATCTCGCGCCTTGCCTCTTTCTCCTCTATAAGGCTTATTAGCTTGTGGAAATCTGAAACAAGCCTTGAGGAGTCAAGTGACTGTATTTGGGCGGCAATCTGTTTTTCCGGAATCCTGTACTTTTCAAGCAGCATTCCTAACTGCCTTTCAATTCTGTCAACCTGTGCCTTGCTTAGCTTGCCGCCGATTTTTTCAGCAATCGCTTTTTCAACTTCCTTTCCCAAAGTAGGTGCCTTAACCCTTACCTCCACTGGCCTTGCTGGTTCTGGCCTTGCTACCGGCTCAAATTTCTTTGGCATTTCAACTACTTTCACTGGCACTGGTTTTTTTACAGCTGCTGGCCTTGCAATAGGCTCCGGTCTTCCAGCCACTCTTGCCGGGCCCGGTCTTTCAATCAGGGGTGGTTTCGGTTCTGGCCTTGCAACTGGTTCTGCTCCCGGCCTTTCAATTGGTGCAGGCCCTGGAGGTGCAGCTGCTTGCACCGGCTTTTCCGCAGCATGTTTTTCAACCCTTTCAACAACCCTTTCAATAGCTTTTTCCTTTTTGGCTGCCTCTACCTCCGGTTTCTCAATGTGTCTGGCTGTTGGCAGAGTTATCCTTTCTGCAGCACTTGGTGGCCTTTCAATAATCCTTTCAATTATTCTTTCCCTCACTGGCGGCAGCCTTGGCATTACAACTGCTCTTGTAGCAAGCCTTTCAAGCCTTCTTGCGGTTTCCCCCTCCAACCTAACTTTTTCTTCCTCTGCTGCTGGCCTTGCTGGAGGGTATTTCATTGCTTCTGGCCTGGGCCATGGGTGCTGCATGCCAATTGGCTTCCCTGCCGGCTTTTTCCCTTCCTCCAAAAAGCGCTTCTTTATCTTCAGCTCGTTTAGCTTTGCCTGGTACTCGAACAGCTTTCCCCTGAACTGGTTGAAACCTATCTTCCTTTTGTAGAATGCTTTCTCCAGGTTTTTAATCATTCTCTGGGTTGCGCCAATCTCCTTGTCCAGGCTTAGTTTTTCCTCCGGCCTTGGCATCATGGCCGGCATTATTGTAACCAGTTCAGCCATTTCCTCTGCAACAGCCTTGACTGCTTCTGCTGTTGCCTTGAAGTCATCTCTTGTTCTGAGCTGTATCCTGGCCCTTTTCTTGGGCTCTAGTTCTGTTCTGGTTATTTTGATTCCTGCTGCTTTTGCCTTCTCCTCTAATTCTTTTTCCTCGCTTTTCCTTGTTTTCTCTATTTTCTTCAGTACCTTGAGCTCGTCGTCCAAAACCCTGATTTTCTCAGCCAGTTCCCTCTGCTGTTTTTGCAGCTTTCTCATTAGCTTTTTGTTCTTTGCACTTAGCTTTCTCTTCCTGGCTTTTTTCCGCAGCTGGTGTAATTTAATTCTTTTCCTAAGCCTCCAGCCGCTTAGGGAGGCCTTTCTGTGCCTGATTTTGTCA
>JAFCFG010000081.1 GCA_017608725.1 Candidatus Iainarchaeum sp. | reverse complement strand
TGAACCCCTCCCCCTTTTTTTACTTTATTAGTAGCGAGTTAATAGTGAGGCCGTTTTTCAAGCCCGAGGTAGCGCTGTTCTGCCTTTTTTTACTTCTTGCTGTTTATAATGCCCTTAGTTTTTTAGGTTATTGATTAGTGAGCGAGCCGGACCCGCATCAGATTAAGCAGCTCTCCCCAAGTTTTTAGATTATTGATTAGTGGGCCAGGCTATTTGCCTTTGAGAAGCAGGGCACTGCTTTTTAGTAGATTCTTTGCCCCTTTTTTCCCTGAAGTGAGTTTTTTCTTTTAAGGCAATAGCGGGGGGAGGATTTGAACCTCCGACCTTCGGGTTTCAAATCACTGGAAGCGATTATGAGCCCGACGGGCACTCCTGACTGCCCTACCCTAATAGATAAGGTGCCTCAAAGAGGGCCTTATTCGCTATGGTAGGCCATAGCCCCGCTGTTTTTTGTTTACATATTATTATTGCAAAGGTTTTAAAAACGCTTAGCCCTCTATATTTATTGTTCTCCTTTAATTTCCCTCTATATTTAATATGCTGGTTTATCCATGTTTTTTATTCTAAAAAAAGTTTTTTTCCATCTTTTTTCTATTTTTTAATTTATTTGTTTATTTGTCCAAGTTTTTGTGTTTTTTACATTATTTTTTGCATTTGCTGCATCTCTTTTTCAATGCTCATAATCTGTTTTTCAATTTTTTTCACTCTCTGCTCACTGTTTACTGCCTCCATGGCATTATTGCATTCAGGGCATTTGAACTGGAATTCTGCTGCTACCTCAAACGGGACACTTGTGCAATTCTTTTTACAGCAGAAATAAGTATATGTTTTTTCAAAATCCTGGGCGGTTTTCAGTTTTTCTATTGCTTCCTTCTGCTCTTCAAGCAATAATTCAAGTATTCTCTTTGACCTTATCTCCCAGGTGTAGTTGTACCAGCCTGTCTTTTTGTTTTTTGTTTTCTGATAGTGTGCTATCCCCCTGTAGTGCAGCCTGTTTAGGATTGTCCTAATCTCTGTCACCTTTACCCCCATCTTTTTTGCCAGTTCCTCATCAGTCGTTCTCTTCCCCTTGTTCTCACAAATTTTCACGAGCACAACAGCCTGTTCCCCGGCAACCCGTTTAAGGAAATCCTGGGCAAGAGGAAACTTCACTGCCTTAATTCTTTTACTCACTCGACTAACCTCGGCTTTCACACATATTCTCCTAACAACTTTTTTTAAATTCAATCCCAAATCTTTCTGTTTTTGTTCAAAAGTTCAGCCAATTTTTTATTACTTCCCCTTTCTTCAACCTGTTTTAATTGGATTTTTGCCCCCCTGCTTTTATTACTCTCTTCCCCCTTTCCACTGGCCTTATCCTTATTCTTGCCCCCTTAAACTGCTTTCCTAGCTCTTTCCCTTTCTGCAGCCAGTCAAGTGCAACAGCCAAGGCTGCAATCTCACTGTGCGGTTGCCCTGTAACAGCAATATTTGCGTCACTCTGTTCATAAACTAGGCTTTCCACCTTCTGGCTGCCAACTATTACCAACACTTTTTTCTTTTTTCTCAGTTTTTTTATCTCTTTTTGCAGTTGCAGGCCATACATTGTCAAATGTACAACAAAAAACCCCTTTTTTTTGAATTGCGCAAGGGTTTTCCTCCAACTCTCAGTGAAACAAACCTCAAATTTACCGCCCCAGCGCTTTGCAACATCCATCACACTTTTTTGCAGCCCTTCATCCTTGTCCCCGGCAACAATAATCTTGCTTGCACCAAAAGCCCTTGCAACAAGGCAGCAATGTGATGTGACCCGATAATCCCTTACAAGCCTGTGCCCATACCGCAATACAACAAATTCCTGCCTCACCATAAACTTATTTAACTACAAACGATTTTTATTAGTAAGTAGGCCAGTTGGTTGAAATGCTTGACATTAATTTTATTAGGGAAAATCCGGGTGTGATTGAAAAGGACTTACAGAAGCGGGGCGACAAAGAGAAAATTGCTTGGGTTGATGATCTTCTTGAGAAAGACAGGCTGTGGCGAACAAGCAAACAGGAGATAGACAGGCTGAGACAAACAAGAAACCGGTTAAGCAAGCAAGTAGACAATCTTAAAAGACAAGGCCAAGACCCCCGCAAGTTGCTGGATGAAGCCAGACGGATTCCAGAAAAAATTAAAGAAAAAGAGGAGACAATGCAGCAACTGAGAGAGAAAATAAATTATTATCTGATGAGGCTGCCTAACACCTTGCATGACTCTGTCCCAATCGGAGAAGATGATAAAGACAATGTCGTGGTAAGAAAGCACGGTAAAGCAGGCAGGCCCCCTTTTCCAGTAAAGCACCACGGTCAATTGGCAGCAGAGCTTGGCATAGCAGACTTTGAAAGAGCAGTAAAAATCAGCGGCACAGGGTTTTTTATTTTAAAGGGCAGCCTTGCCTTGCTTGACATTGCCTTGCAACGCTTGGCAATTGACATTCTCCTAAAAAAAGGCTTTACCTTAATTCAGCCGCCCTTTATGATTAGGAGAAAACCCTATGAGGGGGTAGTTGATTTAGAGGACTTTGAGAGTGTGATGTATAAGATAGAAGACGAAGACCAGTATTTGATTGCCACATCTGAGCACCCAATGGTTTCAATGTATATGGGCGAAATCCTTGAAGAAAACCAGCTTCCATTAAAAATGGCGGGGCTAAGCCCCTGTTTTAGAAAAGAGATTGGGAAGCATGGCTTGGACGAGCGGGGGTTTTTTAGGGTCCACCAGTTCAACAAAATAGAGCAAATAATCTTCTGCACCCCGAAAGAGAGCTGGAAGCTGCATGAGGCCCTTGTAAAAAATGCTGAAGAATTGCTCAAAAAGCTCAAGATTCCCTACAATGTAACAAATGTTTGTACCGGCGACATTGGAGCAGTAGCAGCAAAGAAGTATGATGTAAACGGTTGGTCTCCTCGTGAGCAAAAATACATTGAACTAATGAGTTGCAGCAACTGCACCACCTATCAAAGCCTAAGGCTTGGGATAAAATACAGGAAAAAGTCCGGTGAAAAAGAGCCTGTTCACACTTTAAATTGTACAATGGTTGCAACAACAAGAACCCTGCGCTGCATCATTGAAAACCACCAGACGAAGAGGGGAACGATTAAAGTGCCGGTTGCATTGCAGAAATATATGGGTGGCCTGAAGGAAATTAAGGCAGAAAAGCAACTTTTTTAAAGTCTGCCTACGCCTAATTTTTTATACTACCTGCTGCCTTATTTTATTTATGTTAATTGGGCCCGTAGCTCAGCCTGGCAGAGCACTTGGCTTTTAACCAAGGTGTCCTGGGTTCGAATCCCAGCGGGCTCGCTTATGAGGCGATCCAGGCCAAAGGCAATAGCCAGGCTTAGTGCAGAAAGGGCTTTGAGGATGGGGGCAGCCCACGGAAAAGCATTAAGCCTTGCCAGACTCTTTGAGGAAACCCCTGAGTACAAAAAGGTTTTGTGGTTGTTTGATAGAAAGAGGATAGTCACAAGAGCAGAAATTAATAGAGCCTGCCCTGGTGCGTTTGAGGTTTTTTCAAACATTGGATTGCTTTCAGGCAAAGGTGGCCAAAATTACGCTTTGAGCAATACAGGGCTTATCCTGCACCAAAAATTCCCCCCTGCTAATGTAAAATAAACCCTATAAAAATCTTGCCTTCCGTTACTTTATTTATTGGGCCCGTAGCTCAGTTTGGTAGAGCACCTGGCTCTTAACCAGGGTGTCATGGGTTCGAATCCCATCGGGCTCGCCTTATGTAATCATTGAAGGCACAGACGGAAGACACGGCTGCATTTTCTAAACACAGCCTGTTTTAATTTAGTGAAATAAATATATGCCCTGCCCCCATTAAAAGACGGAGGTTGCAAAAAATTTTGTTCTAATTCAATTTCTCCACAAAAGGCACAAGTTTTAAAACAATTCACTTAGATAAGTTCTGTAGCTGGGGTCGTAGCTCAGCCTGAATGAATTGTGTGTAAGCACGTTCATGGCTTAGGAGAGCACACGGCTGAAGACCGTGGTGTCGCGGGTTCAAATCCCGCCGACCCCATTTTTCTGGTGGTTTCATGCCTTTGCTCCCTGGAAAGGATTTTGTCGGCGTTGGCGTCATGGTTAGGAATGGAGAAGGCGAATTCTTGCTTGGTTTGCGCACAGAGAATTCAAGGAACGAGCCAGGAAAGTGGTGTTTTCCAGGCGGCGCAGTTGAATTTGGTGAAACTCTGTTTGATTGCGCCAGGAGGGAATCTTTGGAGGAGGCAGGCATTGAAGTAGAGCCAACCCGCGTAGTCAAGGTAATTGACCACATTATCCCTGATGAAAAGCAGCATTGGGTTAACCCAATTATTGAAGCAAAACTCCTCAGCGACAGGCCAGCAACAAGGGAGCCCCATAAGATTAGGCGGTGGCAGTGGTTTTCCCTGGCCAATTTGCCGGAAAACCTTACAGTCAATATCTTTGGGCTTTTTAAGGATATCAAGGAAGGGAGAATTAAACTTGATTAACCCAAGCTGTCAAATACTTTTAAACTTAATGCCTTAATTGTGCTTCAAATGCAGAGATATTAGACAGCCTTAACCAATTTTCAGTACGTTTAAATTAATTTTCCCCCAAATCTTTTAAGCATGTTTCAGTTAAAGCACCTGTTTTTTTTGTTTGCTCTGTTTCTGTTGTTTCCTGCAATACCTGCTTTGGATGCCCCTGTTGTGAGTAGCAGCACTCACCCTGAGAGGGAGTGGGATAGTTCCCCCGACCTTAGGTTTAGTTGGCCTGCTGTTCCCGGTGCAGCCCAATACTGTTTTGTGCTAAGCCAGGATGGGGCTGCTGAGCCCGCCCAGTGCACTGACAAAACAGTTGCTAAGTTCAGCAAAAGGCGCCATGATGGAAAGTATTATTTTAGGGTTAGGGCAGAGCGGGGCACCGACAAAAGCAGCACATCCCAGTATGAGGTGTGGGTTGATACTACCGGCCCTGGGCAGCCAGTTCTCTCAGCCCAGCCTCTGCCAGACGGAAGCATTGACCTCTCCTGGACAGAGGCAGGCGATGAACACAGTGGTTCTGACTACTACGAGCTTTATAGAAGCGGCTGGGCGAATTTTGATATAAGGGGCAGCACAGCGGAGAAGGTTGCCAATGTTTCAAATACCTCTTATATTGATTCAGAGGGGTTGACCCAGAATACAACATATCATTATAAGGTTAGGGCAGTGGACAAGGCAGGGAACTTCAGCCCGGTTAGCAATGAGGTGCATGTTGAGACAGTTGCGAAGTGTGA
>JAFCFG010000080.1 GCA_017608725.1 Candidatus Iainarchaeum sp. | reverse complement strand
TGTGTGCTAAAGCAACTGTTCTCTCACCATATTTTCCTGAAATGCCTGGTAAAAGCCCCAAATTTGCAAGCACTTGAAAGCCATTGCAGATTCCAATAACCAGCTTCTCCCCTTCAATGAACTGCATTAAGTCTTCCCACAGATTATTCTTGATTTTGTTCGCCAGGGCATTCCCAGAGCCAGTGTCATCACCATAAGCAAACCCGCCGGGGAAGGCAAATATTTGGTATTCCTCCAGCATTTTCGGTTGCTTGATTAAGTCATTTACATGCACTATCTTTGCCTCTGCCCCTGCTTTTTGAAAGGCAAAAGCGGTTTCCCCATCGCAGTTGATTCCGTATCCAGTGAGCACTAATGCCTTTGTCATCAATAGCCCCTCAGCGTTTTTTTGTAGGCTTCTTCAAGCACAGGAAGAGGCGAATCAATTATCTTTTCTCCATTCAAGCCAATTATTTCAAGATTGCCTTCAACGATTTCCCCAATGCAGGCAATGGCATTTCCCTTCATTGCCAGTTCAAACTTTTCCTTGTTCTCCTTTGCAACTGTAACAACAAACCTGCTTTGGGTTTCACTAAAAAGCAAATAATCATTTCTTTTCACATCATTTGCCCTGGGCACTTTTTTCAGCTCTATTTTGGCTCCAAGCATTCCTGCAATGCACTTCTTTGCAATCGCAACAGCAAGGCCGCCCAGCCCAACCGGCTGGGCTGATGCAACAAGCTCTTGTTCAATTGCCCTGCTTAGTGCAGTGTACAGTTTGATTGCCTTTTCAGCATTTACCTCTGGAACTTTGTTTCCAATAAACCCCCTTTCCTCAAAGTACTCGCTTGCACCCAGCTCATTCTTTGTTTCCCCTAGGACATAGAGCAAATCTCCTGCTATTTTTGCGTCCATTGAAACAGCTTTCTCTGCATCAAGCATTATTCCAAGGGAACTAATCAAGAGGGTAGGCGGAATGCTGATTTTTATTGGATTGCTGTTTTCATCAAAGCCCTTGAAATCATTGAACATGCTGTCCTTTCCAGAGATAAAAGGCGTTGCAAATGCAACAGCGTAATCAAAGCAGGCCTGCACTGCCTGCTTCAACTGCCAAAGCCTTTCTTCTTCATTGCTGCTGCACCAGCAGAAGTTATCCAGCAGAACGATGTCCTCTAGCCTTGTTCCAACTGCAATAAGGTTTTTGATTGCACTATCAATTGCACAACTGGCCATATGATAAGCGGAAATATCCCCGTACTTTGGATAAAGCGCTTGTGAAACAGCAACGCATTTTCGGCTTGAGAGAACTGGCCTTACAGCGCTTGCTTCGCTGTTGACCCTGCCTTTGCCCTGCAATGGTTTTAGAACAGAACCGCCTTGCACCTCGTGGTCATACTGCGTTGAAACAAATTCCTTACTGCAAATGTTCAGCCTGCTTAGCATATTTTGCAGGGCAGTGTCGTAATCAGATGGCTCAGGAAAATCAGGTTCAGGATACTCTGCTTTAACTTCCCTTGTTTTTAGCTTCTTTTTGTTTAAGCCCTCGTGCAGGAATTGCAGGTCAAGGTCCATTATCTTCTTTCCCCCGTATTTTACAATGCATTTTCCTGAGTCATTGAATTCGCCGACAACAGTTGCCTCTACGCCCCTGCTGTTCATTAGGTCAATGAATTTCTGAACATTCTTTTTCGGGATTGCAAGCGTCATCCTTTCCTGGCTTTCACTCACCCAGATTTGCCAGGGCTGCATTCCGGGATACTTCAGCGGGACCTTTTCCAATTCAACAGTGCAGCCATTGCACTCTTTTGCCATTTCCGCGACAGAGCAGCTTAGGCCACCTGCGCCGTTGTCTGTTATGCTGTTGTAAAGCCCAAGGTCTCTTGCTTCCTTTACTATTGCATCGCTCATTTTTTTCTGTGTTATTGGGTCGCCTATTTGAACAGCTGTTGCAGGGCTTCCAGAAGAAAGGGCTTCGCTTGAAAAGGTTGCCCCATGGATTCCGTCAAGGCCAACCTTGTTTCCAACCATTAGAATTGCGTCTCCAGGTTGTGCCCTTTTCTCTGTTGCATTCCTGCCCTTGCTTTTTCTTGGAATAAGCCCAATTGTCCCAACAAAGACAAGCGGTTTTCCTTTGTATCTTGGGTCAAAGTACATAAATCCCTGGGGTGTGGGAATCCCGCTGCAATTGCCTCCGACGTTTACTCCTTCAATAACACCAAGCATTATTCTTTTTGGGGAGAGCATTTGATTCTGTTTATTCTTGGCTCTGTAGAGCAGCCTTGTATCTTTTGGGTCTGCAAAGCAGTAGCCATACCTGTTTATTGCTGGTTTGGCTCCCAGGCCAAACCCAATAGCATCCCTGTTGACGCCGACTATTCCGGTGATTGATCCGCCAAACGGGTCCAGGGCACTTGGGCTGTTGTGGGTCTCAACCTTATCCGAAACCAAGTACTTTTCGTCAAATATAATGCCCCCGCTGTTGTCAACAAAAACAGATACTGCCCTGTCTTTACTGCCAAGTTTTTCTCTGGCCAACTTTGTTGCCTTTTTGATCCTTTCCTTGAAGAGGCCGCCTTTTATTTCGTCAAGCTCTCCTGCAAAGATAGTATGCTTGCAGTGTTCGCTCCATGTTTGGGCCAATGATTCAAGTTCAATGTCAGTTGGCTTTCTTTTCAGTGAATTGAAGTATTTTCGAATTGTAAGCATGTTTTCCAAGTCAAGTGCCAGTGGGCCCCGCCTGCTTCCATCCTCATTTGCAATCCCGTGCTTTCCGATTTCAATCAGCTCTTCTTCACTTACATTTAAATCAACAGTCTTGGCTTCCTGCTTTTGGTGCAGTTTTACTTCCGGGATTATTACATCCATGCCATTGTCTTCTGCAAATTGCTCTTTGCTCTTTATGTGAATTCTTTCAATTAAGGGGTTTGCAAAAGTGTTTGCGATTTTTTCCGCATCGTTGTAGTTAAGCTTGCCTTGCAGCAATAGCAGCTGGCTGCTGAAAACCTCTGTTCCCTTTGCCTTTTCTTTGAAGAAGTCCTGGATGGTTTCCCTTGCTGTGTGGCCAACGTTGTCTGTTACCCCGGGGAGGAAGCCGATTTCAATTGCATAGCTGAACTCGCCTGCCAAAGGCTTTCCAATGCTGTAGCTTTGGGTTACTGGGTTGGACAGGAGTTCGGCGCATTTTCGGAGGTCCTTTCCCTGCAGTTTGGGTGAGCTGATTGTGTAAACGTCCACTAGCCTAAGAGCTGTGACCTGTTCAAAGCCTGCCCTGTGGATTTTGCGCAGCTTGGTTTCAGCTCTAGCATCAACTAGCTTTGAATAGACCTCAATTCTAGTCTTCACTAATAACCACTCGCGTCAAATAAAGCCCAACTGATGGAAGATTCAAATTAAGAAATGTTTTTTAATTAAGCCTTTTGCTTTGAAGGCTGTTGAATATCTCTGCATTTGAAGCATAATTTGAGGCATTAAGTTTAAAAGTATTCGACATCCTGTTTGCAAAACCCTTTTTTTGAGGGGACCTTAGCTTTGCAAAGTGGGCGAAAAACAGCCAGAGGCTAAGCCAATGAAGGGTTTTTTATTTAATTTTTTTAAGTCCATTTGCAGATTTTTTCCAAGGGGAATTGTTTTTTAATTCAATTCCTGTTTGCTTCTTTACTATGAAGCAATTGTTGAGGATGCAGCACCTTGCCCTGAGGAATAGTTTGACCAGGGAAGAGGTTGAAAAAAAGAGCAGGAAAATAGCCGATTCGTTTCTCCAATTGCCTTTGCTAAAGGAAGCAAAAACCATTATGTTGTATGTTGGAGTAAAGAACGAGGTTCAAACAAAAGGGCTTATTGAAAAGCTTTTGCAGCAGGGCAAGAGAGTAATTGTTCCGGTAACTGAATTTAAGAAAAGGGAGCTGTTGTTAAGCGAAATCAAGGGCTGGCCTGATTTAGAGCAGAAGGGAACCGGTTTGATTGAGCCAAAGAGGGATAAAATTAGGCCTGTTGAGGCAAAAGGGCTTGGCCTAATAGTTGTTCCAGGCGTTGTTTTTGACAGGGAGGGTTACAGAATCGGAACTGGTTTTGGGTTCTACGACAAGCTTTTGAGAAAAATCAGCAGGAGGATTTCTTTGGTTGGTTTTTGTTTTGAAGAAAACCTTGTTGAAAGGCTTACAGCCGAAAGCCATGATGTAAAGATGAATATTGTTGTAACAGACAGGGAAATAATTAGAATTGGCTGAGAACCTTCCCGTTTACTTTCTCAGGGCTTTTCAGAAAATTAAAATTGGCTGAGAACTTTTTCATCAATTTTCTCCAAACTTTTCAGAATAAGGTCTGCTTTTGAAAAATTCCCTTTTTCAGTAAAGCTGTTGGGAATTGCAATCACTTTGCAGCCTGCTTCCTTTGCGCTGTCAACGCCTGTATCAGCGTCCTCTATTACAAGGATTTCCTTTGGGCTTACGCCGAATTTTTTGGCAGCCAAAAAGTACGGGTCTGGAAATGGCTTTCTTCTATTGCAGTCAGCGAAACCGATAACAAATTCAAAGTCTTTGGCAATTCCAAATTTGCGCAAGAACTCTTCCACGCTTGGCTTATAGTTTGAGGTTACAATGCCAAGCGGCAGGCCGCTTTCCTTCAAAAGCTTTATTAGATTGAGGGCACCGGGCTTTGGCTTTGCCCTCTCTTTGAATAGTTTTGTTAACTTTTCCCTCTGGGCTTTCAAACTTTTTTTTGGGTCAATTTCAAGTTTTTTCAATTTAATAAAGTAGGGGGTTCCCTCCTTTCCTGGTTCAGGGGAAACCCAGATGTCAATAAATTCTTGCAGGCTTAATTCTATGCCCTCTCTGACAAACGCTGCTTTTTTTACCTCGAAGTTTATCTGCAAGGTATCCGCAATTATGCCATCGAAATCCAGTACAACTGCCTTCATACAAGATTGAACAATGGTAAATATTAAAAGAAGTTCTGGCTCTTTAATGCTGTTGGGTTTAAATGAAGGTTTTGGTAGTTGGAAAGGGCGGCAGAGAGCACACAATTGCCTGGAAGATTGCCCAGAGCAAAGGGGTTGAAACTGTTTTCATTGCTCCGGGAAATGCTGGCTCAGCCTTGGTTGGAAAGAACGTTGATATTGATGTGAACGATTTTGAAAAGCTGGCGGATTTTGCTGGGAGAGAAAAAATTGGCTTTACAGTTGTTGGACCGGAGGACCCGCTTGTAAACGGCATTGTTGATTTCTTCCAAGAAAAGGGCCTTTTGATTTTTGGCCCTGGCAAAAAGTCAGCAATATTGGAGGGAAGCAAGACCTTTTGCAGGAACTTGTTGAAGCAATACAACATACCCTCTGCAGAGTATGGCTCTTTTGATTCAGCAG